>JAWKPF010000013.1 GCA_041390825.1 Thermomicrobiales bacterium | reverse complement strand
CCCCATGCAATCGCCGTGGCGCCCCGTGCACCCGCCGACCCGTAGTGGCGGGACCCGTGCCCGCCAACGGCCACGGGTGGGTGAAAGAGGCGTGAGGTTACTCGGCCTTTGGCTCGATCTCCCGCGATCCCTTTGGCGTGGTTCCACCCGGCGGCATCGTCACCGCCTGCTCGAACGGCACGGTCGAGGCTCGCGTCAGCTTGGTGATATCCGGCTTGCCCGGTTCCTTCAGCAGCGACAATGTCTGCCGGCTGGCCACTTCGATCGCCGGGAACACGCTCTGCTCGATCGTGGTCGTCCGCGGCGTCGTGGCCGCAACCGCCTTTTTCGTCAAGAAGAGATATTCGGTCAGCACCGATTGCGCCGGCTCGATCAGGTTGTCCACCACCACAGGTACCGCCGAACGTTTGTCCGGTGTCTGCAACTCGGACATGATCCCCTGCAGACTCGTCCCGATCTTTCCGGCGATCTCCTTCGTCGACGGATTGGCAATCTCCGCAGACGAGCTGATGAACCCGGTCACGGCCGACGTTCCCGTCGCCAGCAAGGCATCGATATCGGCCACGCTCGTCGCGCCGCCAGCCGAGCTTCCCCCGCCAGCGTCGGCCGAGCGCGCCTGCCGCTGGAGAAACACGGAGGCGCCGATCGCCACTAATGCCCCAACGATCAGGGCCGGGGCCCATCCGAGACCCACGAGTTTCAGAACGATCGCCAGCGCAACGCCAACCACGATGGGAATGATGGTGTTACGCGAAGACTTCATATCCATAGCTAACCTCTGGCCGAAAAAAGTAAGTTGCTGCCTACGAGGATACTGGGGAAGCGGCCGGTGAGGCTAGTGGCGCCGCATTACCCGGTATCCGCTCGGGCAGCAACGTCCGAATCAGCTCGAGCGCGATCGTATCTGCGCCGCCGCCACGTTCATCCGACATGTTGGTGGCAATGACGATCGTCGAGCCGTCATTTGGATCATGCAGCATGATGGTGCTATACCCGGCAATGCCGCCATTGTGTCCAAAGAACCCCAACAGTTCCATGATCCCCAGCCCGTACGATACCGGACTTCCCTCCGCCATCGGAACGAACTGCACCCGCGCTGCTTGCGTCTCCGGTGACAGCAATGCGCCGGTGGCCAGCAATTCCGCCCAGACACTGAGATCGTTGAGATTGGAAATCATCGCCCCGGCCGCCCAGGCGACATCGGGATTCGATTCGGTCGCGTCCCGCATCGGTTGGTCGTCCGCCGGTGGGAGATAGCCGGACATAAACGGATCGGGCATCGCCGGATCGTTCACCGGGAAACTGGTCGCATGCAACAGCTCGGGTGTGAAAATCCGCTCCTGCAGCAGCTCAGGCAACGTCTGCCCGGTCAATTGCTCGGCGATCTTCCCGGCAATGATCGTGTTGGTGTCCGAATAGTGGATCCCCTCGCCGGGGGCGAAGTAGGGATCGTGTTTCCGCGCGATGTCCAGGGCCTGCTCCGGTGTAAAGCCGGGCATCATCGGATTGGCGACATAGTCGGCCAGGAATCCTTCGTCCTCGGTGTAGCTGAAGATGCCCGAGGTCATCCCCAGCAGTTGCGCCAGCGTAGCAGTTTCGCTTTGAGGAAAATCGAAATCGAACTCGCTGATGGGCGTGTCCAATGCGATCAGCCCGTCGTCCACCAGTTGCAGGAGCACCGTGGCCACGAACGTCTTCGTGATGCTCGCAACTCGAACCGTGTCGCGTTCCATCGGGGCAACCCCGGTCTCGACATTGCTCAGCCCATAGGTCTTGACCAAACTCCCGCGCTCGTCGATCCAGAGCCCAACGATTGCGCCCGGCGTGCCGCTCGATTCCAGGAACCCATTCACGACCGCGTCGATTCGGTCCGCCTCCTCTGCGGTGAACTCGTGTGGGCCGTCGTGCGCCATGCCACCCTCCGGTCTCCGAAGCGCCATGGAGCTAGCCACCGCCAAACTCCCACCGAGCAGCCGCCGGCGCGAACACCCCGTGCGTTTCATTTCTGTCACGTGCGAACCAGGCATTCCGGCCAACTCCCTGCAATGATGTCGAGACGATGTTCGAGCAGTTGTCCCGCATCCATCATACCGGAGCGCGATCCAGCGGCCTCCTCTCTAGGTCACCCACCGGAATCGCGAAAAGGCAGTGCTATGCTGATTGGAGCCGAGCGTTGACGCACAGAAAGGAAGAGCGCATGACCGCAAGCATCGTAGGCTCCTGGCGAACGACGGTTACGATCGATGGCGCACACCATCTCAACCTGACGACCTTCTCGAGCGATGGCGTCGTCCTCAATGTGCTTCCTTCTCCACTTGTGGCTCCTCCAGGATCGGCGCACAGGCTGGAATTTTTCACAACGGCATTTGGCTCCTGGAAGGAAGTTCAGCCGGGAAAGGTCGAGATGGCGTTCGAAACCCTCGGCGTCGACGAAAACGGCAATTCCATCGGCTCGCATGCCATTTCAGCAACGGTCACGGTTGCGAGCGAGGGAGCATCGTTCTCGGGCACGTTCACCGTGGCTATTCTCGACCCCGCGGGCAATCAGGCCGCTTCGATCTCCGGCACGGTGGACGCGGTTCGTATCGCACCGTAGCGCCGCTCCACCCTGAACCGGGCAAACGTCTGTCGACTGGCGGTTATGACCGCGCGGTCTGCGCGCCCGTCGCCTGGCGAGTGCTCCGCATGCGAGGCAGGTTCGCCAGCAGCAACCCGATCACCACCAGCAAGAACCCCAATGCGAACCACCAGGTCAACGTCTCGCCCAGCAACAACGCTGCCAGGATGGTCGCAACCAGGGGATTGAGATTGATATAGATCGACGCCTGCGTGGCCGAAAGCCGTGACAGGGCAAACGACGCGAGGAAGAACGCCAGCGCTCCGCCGGGAATGGCCAGATAAAGCACCAGCGCATTGGTCGAGGCCGGCGCATCGGCTACCTCCCGGGTGACCCCCCGGAAGAACGCCGGCAGGCAGAGCAACGCCGCTCCGGCCAGCATGGCCAGCGCGGTCACCGGAGGCGCGCCATAGCGCATCAGGATTGGCCGCGCGGCCACGCTGTAGACCGCGCCCACCAGCGCCACCACCACCATCAGCCCATTTCCGATCATCGCCGAGCGTCCGTCCGCGAAATGCAAACCGCTTTCCGCGAAGACCGCCGCTACCCCCGCGATCGAGCAGACCACCCCCAGCCATTGCACCGGCTGCAACTGCTCGCTGCGCGCAAACGCCCCCAGCACCGCCGTGAACAACGGCATCAGAGCCAGGATCACCGCCCCACGCGAAGCGGTCGTGTAGCGCAACGAGGTATTGAACAGGAACGGAAAGAGCGCGTACATCAACGCGCCCAGCGCCGCGATCTTCGGCAGCTCCGCTCGAGGCAGCGTCAGTTCGCCAGGACGAAGGATCGCCACCAGCGCGGCCAGAAACGCCCCACCGATCGCATACCGCAGAAACGCAAGATTCAACGGCGCGATCTCATCCACCACCTGCCGGGTCGCGACGACCGCCGCCCCCAACAGGCACGACCCCACGAACGCCGCCAGATTCCCTTCAACCACCGGGCTGAGCTTCATGTGGCTCCACGGGACAGGGATGAACTCAGCATCCAGAACTCGACCTGCGGCAAAATGCACCTCACCTGATACGACGACCGTTCACCATCTGGAGTGTCCATGGACCTGCTCGACGATCCAGAGGAGCTTTGTTGACACGAAGCACTCCCGAGGACATCTCGAGGAACGATGACGAAGACGATCTTCCAGAAGTCGAGTGGGAAATCGTATCGCAGCGCAAACGAATCCCGGAAGACCTACGGGGATATATCGATCTACCGGTTGCGATACTACGCGTGTCTCGCTCGGTCGATCGAAAGATTCGCGACTCCCATCAGCCCGACATCGCCTATTACGAACAACTGGACAACCTTCTGCCGAACTGGGCGTACGCCATACCCGATCCGAAATCCCAATCAACCTGGCAGGTCTACGTGCCGTTGTCGCAGTCCCATTGGTTGGCAGTCATCATCGGCCGCGATCGAAATGGCAGTGTCAATCTGATTTCGATGTTTCGTATTCGATCGAGGAATGTGCAGTCTCGGATTCGAAAGAGCGAGGCTTGAGCGGTGGGAGTCTGCCCCGGAGGCCGGACCGGGGGTCTCCTGAAAAGTTGCGGGAAGCCGTTCTCCCGCCACAGATCCACCGCTCTGTCCCAAGTATACCGGTCCCATCCAACCGGAAATGTCTTTGCCTATGCTGGCGGCCCATCCTTGTACGGCAACAGAGACGCCGTGATCACCGCATTGATCGGCGTTGCAACGCCCGATTCCGCGCCCAGGCGAACGGCGCTCCCGTTCAGGGTTTCGATCTCCAGACGCCGTCCAGCGAACAAGTCGTACGCCATCGAGCCTCGCTCGGGCAGCACGGCCATCGCATGCAGCATCGCCATCAGCCCGTCCGCCGTGTCTGGCGGCAACGCGACACCGCGCGCAATCGCCACGCGCACCACCTCGTCCATCGTATCCCGGTAGAGTTTCCGGCTTTCTGGCACGGCGAACATCTGCGCCAACGTCAAGCGGGTCAATGCCGCCACTCCGCTCATCGCGCAGATGGCCGCGAACTTGCGCCAGAGCATCGGCCAGAGATCGGGATAGGTCTCGACCGGCAGCCCGGCGTCGCGGAACATCGTCGCTACTCGCTCGAGCCGTTCCGGATTCGGCGTGAACGCATCGCCAAGCTGCAACAATCCCGGACCGCCAACATGCGCAATCACACCCGGCGCAGTCACCGTGGCCGAGATATAGATCACTCCCGGCAGCACAGCCGCCTCGCCCACAAGTTCGGCCAGTTGCCACGGATGCTCGATTCCATTCTGCACCGTCAACAGCGTTACCCCATCGGTCACCAACGGCGCGATCTGCCGCGCGGTCGCATCGAGGTCATACGCCTTGACTGCAAGAAAGATCATGTCGACGTTACCGGCGTCTGACGGGTCGGAGACCACCGTCACCAGTTGCGCGAACCTGCCATACGCCGCCGACTCGACCCGCAGACCATGCGCGCGCGCCGCCTCCAGCGCCGCGCCCCGCGCCAGCACGGTCACCTCATGTCCAGACCGCGCCAGCATTGCCCCATAGAACCCGCCCAGCGCTCCCGCGCCTACGACCAGAATGCGCATCCGCGTTCCCTTCGCGACTATGTGCGTTTTCCGCGGGCTTCGATCGGCCAGACGGCCACGATTTTGCCGTCCCGAATCCCGATCAGCTCGTCGGCCAGGTTCACCGCCGTGCAGACGTGATTTGGAACGAACCGCAACCGGTCGCCAACCGCGCAGGCACGCTCGGAACCCAGACGCACCATGCCATGTTCTTCGTTCATCGCCTCGATGTATCCGTCGATGTCCACCGATCGCCCATGGCCCGCCAGCCCGGGCACCGCGCCCGCCGCGATATCGCCGGCAAAGGTCTTGGAACCTCCGTCGATGGTGGCCCGCTCTGGCAAGGGACGGCTGACCACCGTGCAAAGCACCGTGAGCGCAATCTCCTCCGGGACCACCGCTCCCCACACCGTCATCAACCCATCGCCGAAGACATAGGTGCCAGCCCGAACCTCAGTGATACCCGGGACGGTTGCGACCGCGCGCGCCGTCGGCGTCGAACCACCCGCGACGGTGCGAATCGGCAATCCGGCTGCCCGCAAACGTTCCGCGAGCTGAACCAACAGTTCCCCTTCCTCGCGTCCGAGCTCGTCCGGGCTGCGGCCCGCTGCGCCGGGGAAAGCGACCGTGCGAAACCCGGTGATTCCCTCCAACCCCAGTCCGGGCAGTTCCATGACGATCCGTCCCAGCGTCTCCGCGTCCTCCGGCTGCACTCCGCAACGGTGGGCACCGATGTCGATGTCCAGATGAACCAGCAATTCACTGCCCGCCGCCACTGCGGCCGCGCTCAGCCCGCGGGCCGCGATCTCGCTTTCCACGTTGACAGTGATCCTGCAGGTGCGCGCAAGCTCGGCCAGCCGCCGCCACTTCCCCTGGCCGACCACTGGATAGGTCACCGCCAGATCGCGACAGCCAGCCGCGGCAAACACCTCCGCCTCGGCCACCTTGGCGACCGCCAGCCCCACCGCTCCGGCGGCAAGCTGGCACGCGCCGATAGCTGGCGATTTGTGCGTCTTGATATGCGGCCGGAAAGCAACTCCGGCAGCATCGAACACACCCTGCCAGCGGAGGATATTCGCCTCCATCAGGTCGAGATCGACCAGCAGGGCCGGCGTCTCGATGCCCGGCCACAGCAGCTCAGAATCCGCCATCCACCATCCTCGATCCACCCCGGTCAGCGTCGCCCGGTCTCGACCTCATCGATCCCAATCCCCGGCTCCGGACTCAGGTCACCGGACTCCGGACTCAGGTCACCGGACCTCTCAAGACGCCGTCAACGGCGTCACCGGCACGTTCGCGTTTCGGATCACGCCGACGATGGTTGGATCTTGCCCCGGAATTTCGCCGAAGTAGATGAACCACGGCGTGCCGGTCAGATCGACCGCCACCGCCGGGATCCCTTGCGTGTTCGGATCGTCCTGCGTGACGATCGTTTCCGGGCCCGGCTCCACCGAGCGATACCCGATCGCTGTCGCCCCCACATCCACGATATTGCCGCTTCCGACGTTGTAAGCCACGAACACCGTGCCGAGGTTGTTGATGGCAAGCGCGGGATACGTTCCGCTCTCGCCAAACGCGATCAGCGTATCCGAGCCCCATTCACTCGCGCCCGGCTTGAGCCGCTTGGTGAAGAGGAACGTATCGCTCGTCCCCACGCGCCCATACGCCAGCACCACCCCTCCGGTCGGATCGGCCGCCATTGCCACCAACCGCCCACCGAAGAGATCGCCCCGGCCGTTGGTCACCGTCCGCGGCGCGGTCCAATCCAGCTCGCTGTCCAGCGGCCGTTGCGACCATTCCATGCGCGCGGCGGCCGTCAGCCCCATGGCCGAGGTGTAGACCGACCAAACCGCCACCAACCGATCGCCATCCACCACCAATTGCGGCCGACTTGCAGCCGAGGTGGGGTAGTGGTTGTTGATCAGCACCGGAATCGACCAGAGGCCGTCCACTTCACGCTGGCTGACGAATATGTCGGCATTGGCCGGGGAACTGAGCGCCTCCGGGCTGAACGCGCGTTGGTCCTGCCACGCGACGTACAACGTGTCGTTGGCGTCGATCGCCAACGATGCCGCGATCTGATGCCCCGCCAATTGATCGAGCGATACCGCAACCGGCTCTACCCAACCACCGTTGCCATCCTCTCGCGTGTAGAGCAGCGTGCTGTAGTACCCGTCCTCGTCCTTCTCCCGAGCCGAATAGACGACATGCACGACGCCCTTGCTGTCCACCACCGCCGACGGCCCAAGCTGCACTTCACCCAATGGCATAGCGGACGCATCCAGCCATTTACCTTCAGACGGGTCGTAGTGCGCGGCGTAGACCATCTTCATGTCCTTGAGATCGCCGGCATCCGCCGTGGCGCCGAAGAACGCCCAGGCCCCGCCATCCGGCTGGGTGACGATCACCGGGTTCCACTCCAACCAGACATGGAACGGAATGGCGCCCCCTTCGCCATCGCCGATCTTGAGCTGACTCCGTTCGGGGGTTTCCACTCGAGTCACCCCGTGCGGACCGGTGCAATTGGCCCAAATCGCACCGCCACGGTCCTTGGATGACTGCTCCGCGTCCTTCAGCCAGACCGCAAACGGCCCGCTGACATCTTCGGACACCGCGGCATAGCCGCCGTCGATCTGCTCGAAGTTGAGCAATCGGCGGCTGGAATCGTCCTCGTCCGTCCAGACCATCGTTGCCCCATCGAGTACCTCCACATAGAGCGTATCGGTCGCCAACCTGGTCAGGCGGCGTGTTGCTTCTTCGCCGAAACACTCATCGGGCAACGGGCCATCGACGAACGAAAGCACCGTTTCCGTTTCGTCTTCGCCAAGGGTCAGCGTGAAGCCGTTGATCACATCGCCCAGTTCCACCTCATCCGCGCTCGGCGGATCGCCCATCTCCGGCAATGCGTCGATCGCGGGGCCACCGTCGATCGCGCCCTGGATCGAAAGCGATTCGCCGTCCAGGAACAGCTTGGGATCGATGGAGTCGATCGGCAGCTCGAAAACGAGCACCAGGCGCTCGTTCTCGCCCTCGTCGATCGCCACTCCCGCATCGGTATCGGTCGGCTCCAGACCGAGTTGCTCGGCCACTCGTTCGGTGGTGCGCCGCGCAAACCCGCGTGGCTCCGCTCCACCCGGCACTTCGATCGCGAAGTCGCGCGGATTGAGCGTTTCATCATCACTGGACCAGTTGGTGACATCCACCACGGCAACGATCCAGTCCTTGTCCTCGCGGCTCTCCAGATCGTACTCGGAGAAGGCGTTGGCTCGTTTGGCGGTGACGACCTCGACCCGCCAGGGACCGGAAACGAAGTCGGACGCCAACCAGGGTTCCGCTGGCGGCGCCACCGGCGAGGCAACGGCCTCGGCGCCAGGGGTGGCGGGTTCCACCGTTGCATCCTGCGCCCTGACAGAGAAGACACCCGCGACGGATGTCAGAATCAGAACAACCGCCAGCAGGGCGGGGGCAAGGCGTAGATGCCGGAACCGGGTCATCGACGATCTCCTCCAAGAGCAACACATATCGGTCGGGGCGGGTACAGGATAGCAGGACCACCTGAGCCGAAAAATCACCGTTCGCAGCATAGCAGGATGACGGCATTTTCCAGGCGCCCAGAACAAGAACAGGCGAGCGGCTGACGCCGCTCGCCTGTTCGAAATCACCCGAGGTGAACGCTAGCGCGACACTCGTCGCAGGCGCAGCCCGATGACGGTAGCGGACGAGGCCACCAGGATCATCAGCCAGAGCATCGTGAACATCGAATCGCCACTCGGACCAGCACCGGTGTTCGGCAGGACTGCCACCCCGGTCGGCTTGTGCGGCTTCGGCGCATCACATCCGTGCGGAACCACCGTCGAGATGTAGGTGGTCTTGGTGGCGCTGTCGGCAACCCAACCCGTTCCACTCAGGTCGCCCCAGGCGATGCCGTCCTCGACAATCGTGGCGGTAACGATGTACGTCCAGCGATTCTTCGCCGACGGCTGCTGCACGACGGTGTAAACCACTCCGGTCGTCTTGCCCGGCACGATCACCGGCGGCACGAAGGAGTCTTCGATGCAGACGTTCGTCTCCGGAGCAACAGTCGGCCGCGGCGGAATGATCTCCACGCAGAGCGCCGGGACAACTGTCTTGGTGAACGACGCCACCGTCGCGCTCTCCCGAATCCAGCCCGTTCCGCTCAGGTTGCCCCAGGCGATGTTGTCGACCACGATCGTCGCCCGGACGATGTAGGTCCAGCCATTCGCCTCGGTCGGCTGCTGGACGACCGTGTAGGCCAATCCAGGAGTCACACCCGGCACAACAGTCGGCGGAGTGAAGACACCACCGGTGCAGAAGTTGTCTTCCACGGTCGGCGCGACTGGGAACACATCCTCGCAGAGGTTCGGCTCCACCGTGTCAGTGTAGGTGGCAGTGGCATTGGTCACCTTCTGCCAACCCGTGCCGGTCAGATCGCCCCAGGCATAGCCACTCTGCACCGTCGCAGTGACGATGTAGGTCCAGCCATTGCCAGCGTTCGGCTGCTGCGTGACCACGTAGCTGATGCCCGGCGTCGTCACAGGATCGATCTTCGGCACGGTCCACTCGCCACCGGTGCACACGCCATCGGTGACCTCAGGCGCAACCGGGGTGGTCTCCACGCACTCGTTTGGCTCCACCGTGTCGGTGTAGGTGGCAGTGGCATTGTTCACCTTCTGCCAACCGGTGCCCGTCAGATCGTCCCACTCATAGCCGTTCTCGATCGTCGCGGTGACGATGTAGGTCCAGCCATTGCCAGCGTTCGGCTGCTGGGTCACCACTGCGGTGTAACCAGTGCCGCTGATCGCCTCGACCGTCGGCGCGGTCCATTCGCCACCCTCGCAGACGCCATCGGTCGCTTCAGGCGCAAGCGGCTTGGTCGGCACGCAGAGGTTCGGATCGACCGTCTTGGTGAACGTCGCCACCGCGGACGTCGACCTTCTGCCAACCGGTGCCCGTCAGGTCGTCCCACTCATAGCCGTTCTCGATCGTCGCGGTGACGATGTAGGTCCAACCGTTGCCGGCGTTCGGCTGCTGGGTCACCTGTGCCACGTAGCCAGTGCCGCTGATCGCCTCGACCGTCGGCGCGGTCCACTCGCCGCCCTCGCAGACGCCATCGGTGGCTTCAGGAGCGATCGGCTTGGTCGGCACGCAGAGGTTCGGATCGACCGTCTTGGTGAACGTCGCCACCGCGGACGTCGATTCGACCCAGCCGGTGCCCGTCAGATCGCCCCACTCATAGCCGTCCTCGATCGTCGCAGTGACGATATAGGTCCAGCCATTGCCTGCGTTCGGCTCCTGGGTCACCACTGCGGTGTAACCAGTGCCGCTGATCGCCTCGACCGTCGGCGCGGTCCATTCGCCGCCTTCGCAGACACCATCGGTCGCTTCCGGAGCGGCCGGAACGGTCGGCTCGCAGAGATTCGGATCGACCGTGCCAGTGTAGGTGGCAGTTGCGCTGCTTACCTCGACCCAACCGGTGCCGGTCAGATCGCCCCAGGCGTAACCGTTTTGCACGGTCGCAGTGACGATGTAGGTCCAGCCATTGCCCGCGTTCGGCAGCTGGGTCACCACGTAGTTGATGCCCGTCGTGGTCACCGGATTGACCGTCGGAGCGGTCCATTCGCCACCCGTGCAAACGCCATCAGTGACGCTCGGCGCAACGGGAACGGTCTCCCGGCAAAGGTTCGGCGTGACTGTGCCGATCAAGAATGCCTTGGCGGCAGTGAGCTCGACCCAACCGCTGCCGGTCAGGTTGCCCCACTCATAGCCATTCTCCACGGTGGCAAAGACGATATACGTCCAGTTGTTGCCAGCGGTCGGCTGCTGCGTGACCTCGTAGCTCAGCCCAGTCGTCGTGCCCGGAACCACGGTCGGCGGCGTGAAGACACCACCGGTGCAGACATTGCCCGTGATCGCCGGAAGGACGGGAACCGCCTCTTCACAGAGGTTCGGCTCGATGACCTCGGTATAGGTCGCAACCGTGGAGCTGGTTTCTTCCCAGCCGGTTGGCAGCGTTCCCCATTTATAGCCAGATCCGGTGATCGTGGCAGTCACGATCGCCGTCCAGCCATTGGCCTCGGTCGGCTGCTGCGTGACCGTGTAGGTCAACCCGGCGGTCGTGCCCGGAACCACGGTCGGCGGCGTGAAGACACCACCGGTGCAAACATTGCCCGTGACAGTTGGGTTGACCGGAACCAGCGAGATCGGCGTCGCCGTCGCCGTGTTGGTCGGCGTGTTCGTCGCAGTATTCGTCGCAGTATTCGTCGCCGTGTTGGTCGCCGTGCTGGTGGCCGACGCGGTCGACGTGTTGGTCACGTCTGGCGTTGCCGTGGCGGTCGCCGTCGGTGTCCAGGTGTTGCCCGGCGTGAGGTCGCATACCCCGCTGGCGTTTGCAACCGCGAACACGGTGCCGTCAGAGTGGTAGTAGACAACGTTCAGGAACGCCTGAACGAAGTTGCCTTCCTCCACAAAGATCGGGTTGGTTGTCGGCGGAATCGTGACCGGTCCACCGTACAGGAATGTGCCATCGGCCCGCTTCAGGGACCAATTGGCAATTGCGTAGCCCGGACCTGTGACCGTGACCACTCCCGTATAGACACCTGCGCCCGGAACAGTCGAGTTTCCGCAGGTAATGCGGACCGAACCGTCAGGCGTCCCGAATGGGGTAGACGTGCGCGTTACCGACGGAGTCCGCGAAGGCGTCGAGGTCCAGTTTGGATCCGGCGTATTCGTCGCTGTCCGCGTGGGCGTCGAAGTCCAGTTGGGATCCGGCGTCTGCGTTGGAGTGCGCGTGTTCGATGGCGTCCGCGACGGCGTCGAGGTCCAGTTGGGATCCGGCGTCTGGGTCGCGGTTCGCGTCACCGACGGCGTATTCGTCGGTGTGTAGGTCGCCGCCGGATGGCACTGGATCGAACCAGAAGCCAGCTCATCTTGGCCCGTCGCAAGATTCGTGTAGACGGCGGAAACCGAAATAGCGGAATAGCCTGGGGTTGGGCCCCAGTACCAGCTTCCCGTGCCGGTATACGGGTTCGTCGACATACCGCCCGGCCCACTAGTCGGGTCGCCAGCTCCCCCACCCACCAGGGTCAGGGTCACGGTCACCACCGGGGCGCTGTATCCAGCCGCGGGGAACACGTCCAGCGTGACCTGCCGCAGATCTGGCTGCGAAGGATCGAGCGCGATACATCCGAGGTTGATGACACCGGCCGGAAGCGCCGCCGGAATGACGACCTCATCCGCGGCGACTTCCACGGTCCCTTCCGCCGCCTCTGGGGTGGTGGTGTCAGTCGGAATCTCTACGACATCCGTGGGCTCTTCCACGACATCGGTGGGCACGTCGACCACATCGGTCGGTTGCTCCACGACTTCGGTCGGCGGTTGCGCGGCCGAGGTGTCGCCATCGCCCATCTCGTCAGTCGTGGTTCCATCGGTTTCGACACCAGTCGGCTCTTCCGCCGTCTGATCGTCCGCGACGTCAGTCGGTATGGCGGCCTCGCCGGTATCCCCGGTGTTCACTTCCGAACCAGTCTGGTCGTCCTGCGCCAGCGCCGCTGACGGTGACGACCTGCTCCCGAGCAGCCCGGGAGCCGCCAATGGGGCGGCTAGCGTGGCGAGCACTAACGCCAACACTAACCACCTGGATAGTGCAAATCTTCTTCCCATGCCCCAACTCCGCCTTTCGAAAGAGCGTGACGTCGACCGCGACTCACACGAGAGGACAGCAGGCAGCGCCAGTGCTGAGTCGCAAACAGCACCAGATCCCCTATGCGGGTAGAGCCTCTCATCGTAAGTGTTGGGGATGCCCCGGAAGACCAGAAAGTGTACGTTCGGACACTTTCAATTTGGGCGAGTCTGTCCGTTCATGGTGTACGTACTGGTGTACGCAAGTACACCTCTCACACCCGCGCGCATGTCGGTTTCGAACGGCTGCTATCGCACCTACCGAACCGCAATGTTCGGGGGCGTGGGACGTGTATGCATTCGCTCGCGGCCCCAGACGGCGAGCGCATAGCGATTCTGCGTGCCGGTCTTCTGAAAGAGGTTCGCCAAATGCTTCTTGACGGTGCGCTCGGTGATGAAGAGCGCGCCCGCGATCTCTCGCGTGCTCTTGCCGCACATCAGCTCGCCGAGCACCTCCCGCTCCCGGTCGGTCAAGTGCGCTCCAGCCCAGGGAGCCGGCTCGGGTGGCGCTTGCTCGCCGACCAACGTGCTGGCATGATGCCGAGCCCGCTCGCTCAGTGTTGGGAGCAGTGCCCGGATCGCCTCACTCAGATCGGCGTCGGTGCTGGAATAGACACGATGGAACCCTCCGGGCGCGCCCAACTCGAGCGCCCGGCGCAGAGAGTCATCCGCCTCGTCCCGGGCGCCCATGGCGCGCGACACGACCGACGCCCAGACGAGGAACTGGATCTCGGCGGCTACATTGCCGATCGAGCGCGCCAGACCGATCGATTCGTCGAGCAGTGCCAACGCTTCCGCGTACCGCTTCTCACGGAACATCATCTGCGCGTGCAACGTTCGTGGGTCCACATCGCCAAACGCCCGGATCACATGAGGATCGATGTGGGTGAGCCCTGCCCAGACGTGGGCCAAGCCGTCCTGACCGGTCTGAAGCCAGTAGTTGGCAATACCCGTCTGTGCCTTGCGAATCAACTCGCGTCCGCCGTGTTGACGGGTCACCTGCAATGCGTGTTGCAGTGTCTCCCACGCGCGCTCGGGTTCTCCTGTCGCCAGGTAGTAATTGGCAACGGCCACCAGGGCGCCTGACGACCAGATCAGATAGGTGCGCTCCTGTAGTTCCGCGAGAATGTCTTCCACCTCGACCGCTGCCAGGTCGAGCCGATTCTGCTCCAGATAGATACAGAGCAGTCGAAGCTTGAACGCGCCGAGCGACGCTTGCATCGGGGCCGGAAGCAATGACATGAAATGCCGGTTCAGCGCTTCCGCATCGAATAGCTCTCCCCGGATCGCCACGTCATTCGAAATGTCCGGCGACATGAGAAAGTGCCAGTAGATCGATTCGCGCGCCTGTCGCCGGTGATCGGCTTCCGCCTGCCGCAGCGCCTCCTGCGCCAACGCGCGCTCCCCGCGTGCGTAGCTCTCGCGATGAATCCCGGCCCAGGCCAGCAGACGGCCAGACGCATCGTCCGTGGGCAGCAACCCAAGCGCTCGATAACTCTGATAGAGCGCCTCGTCCCGATCTCCATCGACAAAGGCAATGTAGGCGCGCTGCGTGGCGTGCCAACCTTGCTGCCGTGGTGTGGGTGCGATCTCAGGAGCACTGAAGAAGGACTCGACCAACGGACGCGCCTTGTCGATATACCCATTCCCGAGCAGCGCGGTGATATAGCTCTGGAACAACGGCAGGTTCTTCCGCAACGCCGTTTCCGGCAAGCGTCCCAGCCAGTACATCGAGTCCCAGACGTTCGTGTGCGCGAAGTCGAGCGGGATGAACTCGCAAATGATCGTGGCCGCCTCATCCCAGGCTTCAGCGGCGAGCGCATAATCTGCGGCCGCTTCCAGATTTCCATGCGCGTGATGCCAGCGCGCGGCCCGCATCCGGAGCTCATTCGCGGACGGCTCGATTCCGCTGTTCAGCCGAACCCGCTGCACACACTCCGCGAAAAGCCGGTGGTAGGCGAGCGAGCGCCCAATCCCCCCTGGGCGTCCCACAAAGACAACCGCATCCTCGAGCTGGACGAGAAGCCGCCTGCTCCGCTTGATCTGAAGCACGTAATTGCAGAGCTCTGGCTCGAGGGTTTCGAGCACAACCGTATCGAGCACGAACCGGCGCAGATCGTCCGGGAGCGCTTCGAGCACCTCTTCGACGATGTAGTCGTTGAGCAACCGGTGCTCGGTCGTCGTCCTGATCAGCCGGTCGAGCTGCCTGGGTGCGGAGTCGCTGTTCAGATTGACCGACATCAACAACAGTTGGAGCCCGGCAATCCATCCCTCTGACTTCCGCGTCAACCGTCCAAGCGTCTTGTCATCGACATCCGCCCGTGCGAACACCTGCTTGACTTCGTCGAAGGTAAAGGCGAGATCGCTCTGCTCGATCTGTCGCACACGACCATACGCTCGCAAGCGCGCAAGCGGGATATCCGGAACCTGCCGGCTGAGAATGAACAGGTGCGTGCCTGGGGGAAGGTCGTGAACAAGCTGCTCCAGCGCCTGATGGACAAGACCGTTCTCGATGAGGTGGTAGTCATCGAGCACGAGGATTGTCAGGCTGGGCAGGGCGCCAAGTCGGCCGAGCAGGAGAGCGACGGTGATCGTCTCGGGTTCCGGTTCTGGTCTGCCGGTGGCGTCATCGACAGCGCGCCAGAGATGATGGAGGAAGGTATTTAGCGCATTGTGCTCGGTGCGAATCTGGTACCAACCACACGTCAGCGGCGCATGGCGTTCCGCCCATTGATGTGCAAGGGTCGACTTGCCATACCCGGCAGGGGCAGTGATCAATGTGACCGGCGCCAACTCTGGCGAATCGATCAGATCGAGCAATCGTTCACGCGGAATGACTTCGAACGTGGCGGGTGCCACAACAACGCCTTGTCTCGTCGAGGGTCAGTGGGGCTAGCCGACCCGTCGCCCGGATATCCACTCGCGTAGCAGTCCAAGTAGGGAATGATAGTTCATGAGCGTCACAATGTACGCACGACAAACGATACATCGTTCGAACCATTCGTGACACGCTACTGGCAACTTGAGACTGGCGACTACGCATCCTCGTACGGCGGGAAGCGGAACTGCATATCCCGGTCGAGCAACCCCCCATACCCGATCCCGGCCAGATCGGTCGACGTCACCCGCTCCCCCGCCATGATCCAGGGGAGCACGAGATCGGCCACAGTCGATTGCGAATACATCGAGCACGACGCCAGGTTGAAGATCGGCACATCGCCGGTGTACGCCAACCAGAACATACTCCCCGGATGCGCTGGCGCCCCGATGCGCACTACCTGCCCTTCCACCAGCGGAATCGCCCCCAGCGCCCCATCCATCGGGTCCATCGTGTTGCCGCCGCCCGTCATCAGCAGATCGGCCCCCTCATCCAGAAACCCGAACAACGCCGCCGCGACCGCCCCGGGGTCGTTGGCCACCGCGCGGTACCCCAGCAGCTCGCCCCCATACCAGCCGGTCTTGGTTTCGACCGCCCGTTCGAACCGCGCGCACGTCTTCTCGTCCATCGCCTCGGTGGTCACCACTCCGATCTTGAGCGGGCGGAACGGCTTCACCTGCACGACCTTGGATTGCGAGGCAATCCGCACTGCCTCGTCGATCAGCGACCTCCTGGTCGCCACCGGTGTGATCTTCGCTCCCGCAACGATCTTGCCGGGCAGCACCGCCATCCGGTCCAGCAACGTGAACAGCCCCAGATCCGGCAGCGCGTTGATCGCATCGACCGCTGCCCGGTCGATCCGCAAGAGACCCTTATGCTCTGCTTTCAGATTCACGCGGCTTTGTACCGGCTTCCCGAGCACCACGCCGGGCCCTGCCGCAGCTCCCGCAATCGCCAGCGCGGCATCGTCCTCGTGCACATCGTTCGCTTCGAGCAACATCCCGTGCAACGGTTCCGGATAGGCACGCAACCGCTCCAGCATCTCGCCGGTCACCGGTTGCCCTTTATGGAACCGCGCGCCGTCGAAGCGAATCTCCTGCGCCAGGACCACATTGGCCCCATTGGGCGAAAAGGTTCTGGGATCGATGAGGAGCGGTTTCATGGGAGTGCACAACGTCCTGATCGGCCGAACGGCCAGCGTCATAGTCAATGATCGACTATTGCGCCGGTTCGCACCATGCTCTATCCGCCTACCCTGCCAGGAATCCCCCATCGGCGCAGAGCACATGCCCCACGACATAGCTCGACTCGTCCGACAGCAGCCAGACCGCAGCCATCGCCACCTCTTCCGGATGCCCCATGCGCCGCAACGGCAACCCCGCCGCCACTGCCTGCATATCCCCCACCCCGGTCGACAGCATCATATCGGTCACCACCCGCCCCGGCGCCACCGAATTGATCCGCACGCCCTGCGGCGCATACTCCAGCGCTGCCGACCGGGTCAGCGCGATCGCCGCTGCCTTGGAGGCGTTGTAGAGCGCGAACCCTGGATAGGGATTGCGCACCCCGCTCACGCTGGTCGTATTGACGATCGTTCCCCCGCCCGTCGGGAGCATCGCCGCGATCTCGAAACGCATCGCATTAAAGAGGAAGCGCACATTGGTATCGAACACCTGCGCATAGGCTTCGTCGGTCTGATCCAGGATTGGCGCGCGCCGCTCCTGGTGTCCCGCGTTGTTGCACACCGCGTCGATCCGCCCAAACCGCGCGACTACCCGATCCACCAGGGTCGCCAAATCTGCTTCCAGCGTGACATCGGCTGGCACGAAGAGGCTCTCCGCCCCCAGTCCGTTCAGTTCGTCCGCCAGCTTCTCGCCCAGCGTCGTATTTCGCCCGGCAATCGCCACCCCCGCCGCGCCCTCCGCCGCCATGCGCAACGCCGTGGCCCGCCCAATACCCCGCGTGGCGCCCACCACCAGGCAAATCCGCCCCGCCATCCGGTCCGCCGGGGGCTGCTCGCGCAGCGGTCCAGCCAGCTCGGTTCGAATGGGTGTCGTCATACGAAGGACGCTCCCTTCCGTAGACTCGGCGCCTGAAGAACAGAACCTCTGCCGCCTACCCTCGTCTCAGGGCTCATAGCTCAGGGCCCCGGCCCCCACGCTAGGCAGCCGCGTCGATTTCCTTCACCTTCTTTTGCATATAGAAGCGGTCGAAGAGGTAGATCCCCGCTGCCGCCACTACCGCCGCGATCAGCGCCCACAGCTCGAACGTGCGCAGGTCGCCCAGGAGCGTGTCGTAGAACCGCTGCGCGGCGCCTCGCTCACTTCCGGTGTCCAGCTCATCCACGAGTTGCCGCTTGCCGATCTCGAGCGCCACGCGCTGGATCAGCCAGCCAACCCCGATCGCCAGCACCAGCCAGGCCATCGCGCGCAGCTTGCGGCTCGACAGCAGTACATAGCCGACTCCCGACAGGACCGAAACGATAATGCCCACCGCCAGCAACCGGTTGAAGAGGCGCACGTACTCTTGCACCTGCACCAACGTATCGCCCTTCAGAATCGAGACCCAGAGATCGTCGCTCGTTAGTTGGAGTTGGTCCAGCACGCCGATGCCCTGCGCGGCGAGCTGCATCTTCGCCTGTTCGTAGAGCGGAAAGAGATTGAACTGCACTTCATTGTCGGTTTGGACCAGATAGGGAGTGTCGTGCCCCTTCAGCAGATCGGTCAGCGGACCGTGCAATTCGCGCAGCGCTTGTTCCCAGATCGGCTCCCAACGGGGCGAGTGCAACGCCGCGGTAATGCCGCTCTCGATCTGCGGCCGGAACATCTGATAGGTGAACGCGATCGTCGGCGAGAGCGATTGGGCGCCAGTTCGCTCCTCGACCTGTTTGTCGATCGCTGCCATCGTGCGCTCGATGGCTACCTGCTGCACGGCTGGATCGGCGGAAAGACCGGAAACCACCGACACGAACTGGTCCTGGTCGTAGATCGTGTAGCGCGCCCAGAGGCCAACTGACAGGACCGCCACCCCGGCGACCACCAACACCAGCAGGAACCCTCGCAGCGGTGCTCTCCACATCGTTCGCCCAACCCCACTCCCATGAAAACCAAGATGCGAACGGCAGTATGCCGCACCGCCCGCAGTCGAATCCGAAATTGCTCACACGACTATCTCACATCAGCCGCCCACGCTCGTTCTACTGAACCAGAGTGCGGGGGCGCTATGGGAATGGCTCCTAAGGAGGACGTGCGCCCGAATGTTTGTCCAGGTGTTCTTGAACCCACTCTTGACGGTCTTTTCGCCGGCGAGGAACACGCCGGCAGCCAGGAGACGTTTGGCAGTGACCAACTCCAAGCTGAAGCACCAGCTCGTCGAAATCATCGACGAAGAGCGCACCGAATGGGAAGCCCTGCTCGCCGATGTCGACCCGGATCGCATGGATGAGCCGGGCGTCACCGGCGCCTGGTCGTTCCGCGATGTAACCGCCCATCTGCTTGCCTGGCGAGACGGTGGCATTCGTCTCCTGGAAGCCGAGGCCCGCGGCGAACCCGAACCGCCGGCCCCCTGGCCGTCCGCGCTGACCGGCGACGACGAGATCAACGCCTGGCTCTACCAGCGCGACCGCGACATCCCCGCCGATGAGGTGCTCGACGCCTACGCGGAAACCTTCGCCCGCCTGCGCACCGTCATCCTCGCCCTGCCAGACGATGCCCTCACCGATCCAGACTACTTTCTCTGGATGAATGGGCAATCGATCGCCGAATCGATGCTCGACCGCTCCTGGTTCGACCATCTCCACATCGAGCACGAACCCCAGATCCGCCGCTGGCTCGACGCCGCATAACACACCCGCCATCGCCATCCACGGCCGCCTGCACAGTGGCGGCACCCGTGGCAACGGGTGCCGCCACTACGGCCAATTCACCGCTTCCGCGACCCGCCGGTGCAAATTCGGAACCGCATCGAAATGCTCCGGCTGCATCAACACGCTACGGAACACCAGCAACTCGTCCTGATCCCAGACCAACGACGCATCACCTGACAGCAGCGGCGGACGCACTTTCAATGTCGCCAGGTAGACCGGTTCGACCGGATCGTTCATCAACGCTTCGAACACTCGCTGTGTCTCCGCGCTGATCGCCGAAACCCGCTGCTCCCCCTCCACCACCGGGTAGAACGTCACAATGTCCAATGCTGGCTCCATCGCCAACCGCAGGATCTCCGACTCCCGAATCAGCTCCGCCCAACGCACCGCCGCCCCCCGGGTGCGCGCCAGCACCGGCCCCAAGCCTCGTTCCGCTTCCAAAGGCAAGACCCGCATCGTCGTCCAGAGCGCCGCTGCCGCCGCGCCTGCCCGCGAGCATTCGAGACTGATCTCTCCCAGGTGCAGCTCCGCCGACGTGAAATAGGTGTACGGCGAGTCGTGCTTGTAGAACCGCCCGACCGTCGCGTCCCTGAAAAACACCGACCCACACCCGTACGGCTGCAACCCGCGCTTGTGCGGATCGACCACGATACTGTCCGCATCCCTGATTGCCCGGAACGCCCGCGCCACCGCTGGATCGAGCGCATCCGTTCCCGCCAGCAGCACGAAATACCCGCCATAGGCGGCATCCACATGCACCCGCACGCCATAGCGCGCCGCCAGTGGCACGATTTCGTCCACCTGATCGACCGAACCCGTTCCGGTCGAACCCGCCGTCGCGACCACCGTCCCCACGCGGCCCGATTTCAGCGCACGCTCGAGCGCATCCAGATCGATCCGTCCCAGCGCATCGGGTTCGATGGCAACGCCTTCCATGCGCAACACATCGCACATGCGCGCATGCGTGTAGTGGGCCAGTCTCGAATAGGCGATCGACTTGTCCGGATGGAGTTCCCGTGAGACCCAGAGCGCCTCCAGATTGGCAATCGTCCCGCTGGAGGTCAGGTGCCCCAGCGACGTCTTCGGGTCGTAGCCGAACATCGCCTTGTGGGTATCGACCACCTCGATCTCCAGCCTGGTCGTTGCCGGACCGCCGTCATTCGCATGCGCATTCGGATTGATCCGCTGCGCGATGGCATACGCCGCCGCCGCCACCGGATGCGGAGGCATCAGCATCTGCGCCGCATAGTCGGGATGGAAAAAGGGGTAGTTGTCCGTCAACCGCTCCGTCAGCGCCTCGATCGCCTCGGACATCGCCGCCGCATCCACATCCCAGCTCGCATCGACCGGGAATGCTCGCCAGCCCGCTTCCCAGGCTTCCATGCGGTCCAGACCAAGATCGATCATGGCCGCGATGGTCCGAGGCCCAGCGTCCTGCGCCCTGTGACGCCCGTCGTCACCCGTCATCATTCGCTCCTCGTTCCCAACCGTCTCAGGACCCAGGCCCCCTGACTCTTGACCCTGGACTCTGGACTCTGGACTCCGGCCTCAGGACTCCTCCCGACCCTGTCCCCTGAACACTGGCCTCACGACGCGCCGGCTTCCGCTCGCTCAACAACCGCACGTCCGCATCGGTCGGCAAGAGCATCGACACAAAGATCGACAATCCGGCGATCAGCGCCCAGAGCCGCATCGCGTTCTGGATGCCCCATTCGTCCGCCACCGCGCCCATGATCGGCACGCCAACCGCCCCCATGATGAAACCCAACCCCAGGATCAGGCCAGATGCGATTCCCGGCCGCCCGGACATCAGCTGCTGCGCCATCACCAGCAACAGCGGTCCGGTGCTCGCCGCCAGCAACCCGATCATCGCCGCAGTGAAGAACGCCGGCACGCCGGGGAACTGCGCGAAGAGCAGAATCAGCGGCACCGTGGCCACCGACGTCATCACCAGCAGCTTCCGCCGTCCATGCCGGTCAGCAATCGACCCAACACCAATGGCCCCGGCCGCGCTGCTGAGCAGGATCGTGGTCGAAAGCGCGGCATAGAACAACCGGCTGTAGCCCATCTCGTCATACCAGATGGGAATGAACGAGCTGATGCCGAAGAGCACCCACGAGCGCAGCATCATCAGCGCAATCACCACACTCATCGGCTTCCAGGGGATCGGCGGCGCCTCGGCCTGCGCCTGCTCCGCCTTCTTCTTGAGGCGCGACGCAATCGTGCGCATCTGGCTCAACAGAAACACAGCGATCGCCGCACCGGGAATCACCATCGCCAGGGTGCCGTGCAACCCAAAGAGCGCGAACACCGCCACGCCGATGAGCGGGCCGATTGCCACTCCCAGTGTGCCGCCCGTGACATAAATCGACATCGCCACATTGCGCTGATTGTCCGGAATCACCGACGCCGCGGTCACCGCCCCCATCGGGTGATACGCGCCCGACCCGATACCGGCAAGCGCGGCGCAGAGGAGCAACATTGAAAAGCTGGTCGCCAGCCCCAGCAACGCGAACATGATGGCCGTCCACATCAGCGCCAACCCGATCCAGCGCGTGCCCCACCGATCGGTGACCCACCCGAACAGCGGCTGCGTCAGCGACGCCATCCCGGAGTAGCAGAGAGACACCAGTCCGACCGTCTTCAGATTCAGGTCGAATTGCTCGGTCAACAGGGGATAGAGGAGGGGGATCACCCCGGAGTACATATCGACCGTGCCATGCCCCAGCATGAGCGTCAGCAACGAGCGATTGCGGACGACATCGAGCCGTCCCGGTTTCTGCGCGTCGGTCTGTGCTGCTGTGTCGCTGGCCAAGGTCTGTCCTACCAGTCCCTCGTTGGACCGGCCGAGGTAAACCGCCTCGCCATCCTAGCAGCGCCCAATCGACCGAACAATCCGATATGCCGGAGCACGCAGCAGGCAGCAGGCGGCAGGCGGCACGCAGCACGCAGCACGCAGTAGCTAGTTGTCAGTAGTCAGTCGCCAGTTGGCTGTCGCATGCCAATGCGCGGAAAGCACGAGCAAGCATGACGTGAAAGGCTATGGCTGCGCACTGGCATCCCCATTCCGTTGCCCAAGTGCTGTCCGCCCACAACCCCCAACTGACCACTGACTACTGACTACTGCGTGCTGCGTGCTGCCTGCTGTCCGCAAGAACACACCAATTGCGTGTGCGTTGCGTCTGTTGCTCCGGGTCGTCTGGCTGCACCATGAGGATGCGTCGACCGGAGGGCCGCAACCCAGCTCTCATCGCAGCCCGGCCCTTCCGTCGACTCGACCAATACGGCGCTTGATAGATCGATACGTCAATGGAGAGGAACGCACCGTGGTTCGCAACAGTTGGTTCTCCCCATTCCAGCAAGTCGGCAACGAGATTCGCATCGAGCTGCGCGTGTCATTCGAGGAAAGCCGGTTCGCCGGCCTCGTACGTCGCATCTCGCCAGTGAACGTCTCGCTCCTGCCAGAGCAGCGCGCCGACGACTGGCCGATCATCGATCGCCGCAAGGCCGAAGCGCTGCTGCGCTCAGTGCGCCATGGCGCGGTCAGGCGGTGATCGAATGATCGAACTGCCGGCGGTCCCTCGCGTGTTCGTGCTCGCCACGGTCATGGCCATTCTGGCCGGGCTCGATTTCGGCGGCGCGTTGCTTGCCAAGCACTGGGCGGATAACGGCAGCCGCCTCTGCTTCCTGATCGGGTTGCTGACCTTCGCGGTCCTCTTCGCGGTCTATGCCACCAGCCTGAAAACGGCCGAACTCTCGGTCGTGACGATGGGCTGGGTCGTGCTCCTGCAGGTTGGGCTCGTCCTAGTCGACCGCTTTCGGTATGACGTGCCGATCTCGCCCGGCAAGTGGACTGTCATCGCTGTCATCTTGCTCTTGCAGACCTATTTGATCCTCGACCCCTTCGCGGACCGCGATTCGTGAGCGGCAGTTTCGGAGACTCACCGATGGAAACAGTCGCGCTCCAGATGTCGACCCAGGTCAAGCCACCGCGTATCGATTCGCACCAGGCCGTTCCCCTCGTCGACGCGCTCCAGCGGCATCTCGACACCGGCGCAATCGCATTCTCCACCCCTGGGCACAAGGGTGGACGCCTGCTCGACGATCAGGTGCGCGGCCTGTTGGGCGACTCGGTCTTCCGTTCCGATGTCTGGCTCAACACAACGGAACTCGACACCGCGTTGCGCGCGGCGGAACAGTTGGCCGCCACCACCTGGGGCGCCGATGACGCCCGCTATGTCGTCAACGGTTCCTCGAGCGGCAACCATGCCCTCCTCTTGGCGCTGCTGAATCCGGGCGATACCGTCATCGTCGCGCGGGACGCGCATATGTCGGTCCTGACCGGATTGATCCTGGTCGGCGCCAATCCGGTTTTCGTCGCCCCGGAGCTGCATCCGACCCACGCCATGAGCATCGGCGCCAACCCCGCTCGCATCGCCGAAGCGCTCGATGCCCACCCAGATGCCAGCTTGGTCATCGTCACCAGCCCGACCTATCACGGCGTTGCCTCCGATCTGCCCGGCATCGTGGCCGCAGCCCACGCCCACAACGTGCCAGTCATGGTCGATGAAGCCTGGGGCGCGCATTTCCCCTTCCATCAGTCGCTTCCCATGCACGCCATGGCCGCCGGCGCCGATGCCGCGGTGGTGAGTCTGCACAAGACACTCCCCGCGCTGAGCCAGGGCGCCATGATCGTGCTCCAGGGCGAGCGCATCGACCGCCGCCGCATTACCGCGAGCGTGCGCATGACGCAGTCGACCAGCCGCTGCCTCCCGATCCTCGCCTCGCTCGATGCCGCCCGCCGGCAAGTGGCCCTCCATGGCTGGGGTCTGCTGGAACTCACCATGGCGCTTGCCGCCTGGGCGCGCAAGGAGCTCCGCGCGATTCCCGGTCTTGCGCTGATCGACCATGCCGCCCTCGGATTGCCTGCCGATCAGGTCGACCCGACCCGTCTCGTCATCGATACCGCCGGCATCGGGCTCTCCGGCTACAAGGTCGAGGCATTGTTACGCGAAGAATTCGGCATCGCCCCCGAGATGAGCGACCGCCGCGGCATCGTCTGCGTGGTCACCGTCGGGGATACCCGCGCCTCGCTCGCAGCGTTGGTCGCTGCCCTCACGGCCATCAGCCGCCGCACCCCGGTTTTCGAATCTCGACCCCGCCGGCTGGCCGCGCGTTCGGTCGGTGACGCCATCAGTCCAGGAGAGATGACCATGACCCCACGTGACGCCTTCTTCGCCAAGTCCCACGCCGTCCCGCTGCCCACGGCGATCGGCTGCATTGCCGCCGAGCCAATCATTCCTTATCCGCCCGGCATCCCCGTGCTCGTTCCCGGCGAGCGCATCGGCTGGAGCAAGCTGCTCTATCTCGCCCAGGTCGTCGCCGGTGGCGCCACCTGCGCCGGAGCCGCCGACCCGCGCTTGCTCACCATTCGCGTGGTCGACGAGGAGTCGTTGCAATCATAGAAATGGACCTCTGTGTCCGCTCATCCGGTGGTCTGCCAATGCGTTTCGAGACCGCCACCCAATACATTGCTCTTCCACCTAATCGATGCGGGAGAGGGGAGATACATGAAATCCCGGACTGGTTGAATCGCAACCGGCCCGGGATCCCTTTGTGCCATGGAGACGGGCCGCCCGTGTCCTGTTACGCTCGCGCCTTTTCGAACACCAAGCGCGCCTCGTCCAGGGCCTGCTCCCGCGTCATCCGCTGACCAGCGGCCCAGCCTCGCCCGAACCGCTCCCGCCCCAATTGACGCTGAACCGATTGCATCAACCGATCGAGCGTCTCCCCAATGCCGACGCGCAAATCGATCCCGGTTGCCTCGCGCATCGCCTCCGACGCGGAAAACAACCGCGTCGCCCGTTCCAGCTCGCTTCCCTTTGCCGCGGCGATCGCCGCCGCCGCGCGAATGCACCATTCCATCTGCAAGACATCGTCCGATTCCACCGCCAGCGGCAAGGCGTCCAGATAGGTCTCCGCGCTTTCGGCGTAACGCTCGGCCAGCAACTGCGCCCAACCGAGCCCAGCCAGCGCGTCGAACACATGTCCGATGTCGCCCAGTTCCCGCCAAATCTCGACCGCTTCCCGGTGCCGCTCGATCGCCCAATCGGGCGCGCCCTGCATCGCCTGGCTCAACCCAAGCAGGTTTGCCGATGCCGCCACTTCCCAATCGTTCCCGGAGCTCTGAGCCAACTCGCGCGATTCCGACAGCAGCGCGTCCGCCTGCCCGAACTCGTTCCGTTCAAGCGCCACATTTGCCAGACTGCGCAGCACCGCTGCCAGCTGCCGCTCGTCGTTCAACTCACGCAGCAGCTCCAGCGCCTCTCCATGCAACGCCGCGGCCTCGTCCAGCTCTCCTTGCCAAATCGCAAGATCCCCCGCCGCGATCAGCGCCCGCACCCGCAGCGCCTCGGGAGAATCTGCCGCGGCCGGATCCTCCAGCAGCGACGCCAACCATCGTTGCCCTTCCGCCAGGAACCGTGGCTCGGTCCAGAACCACGCGAGCGCGCTGGCAATGCGCAGCGCGTCCTGGATCTCGCCCCGATCGCGCAAATACCCCATGGCCGAACGCAGATTGCCAATATCGATCTCCAGCAGCTCGAAGGTCGGCAATGGATCTGAACCCGTCAGCCCCGGTTCCGCTTCCTCCGCCACCGCGACGAAATGCCGCGCGTGCGCCCCGGCCAAATCCTCGGGCTCTGATCCCAGCCGTTCCGCGGCGAAATCCCGAATCGTTTCGTACATCAGGAATCGCGGTTCGTCCCGGTTCGTGTCGACCGGTTGAATCAGGCTTTTTTCCACCAACGAAACCACGCGTTCCTCGATCGCGCCCTGATCCGCATCGGTATCGATCTGGGATAGCACCCCCACCGCCGCCGGAATCGTGAACCCGCCCTCGAATACCGACAGCCGCTCGAAGAGACGCCGCTCGTCGTCATCCAGCAAGTCCACGCTCCACGCGATCGCCGAGCGCATCGTCTGCAACCGCTCCGGTAGATCGCGCGGCCCCTCGGTCAACACCTGAAAGCGGCCTTCCAGCCGTCCCAGCAGTTGATCCGGCGGGAAGATTCGCGTGCGCGCCGCCGCCAGCTCGATGGCCAGCGGAATCCCGTCCAGCCGCCGGCAGATGTCCACGACGGTCGGCGCATTGCTTGCATCGAGCGCGAACCCGTCCAGTGCTTCGCTCGCCCGTTGCACGAACAGCTCCACGGCCGAAAACGCGCCTATCTCCTCGACCGCGCGCATCCCCGCATCCGGCACCGGCAACGGATCGAGCCGCAGTTCCCATTCCCCTCGTAACCGCAACCGCTCGCGGCTGGTCGCCAGAATCCAGAGGCCGCTGCACTGCCCGAGCAACACGGAAAGCACCGGCGCTGCTTCCACCACATGCTCCCAGTTGTCCGTCACCAGCAACATGGGCTCCGGCCCAATCGCCTGCGCAACCGCTTGCGCGGGGGACGTGCCCGGTTCCACCAACACATCGAGTTGCGACGCGATCGCCCCCGGCACCAACGCCGGATCGCGCACCGCCGCCAACTCCAGATAGGCCACCCGACCACGCAGTTCCTGGTGGAACCCTCGCGCAATCGCCAGCCCGAGCCGGGACTTCCCGATCCCCCCATGCCCGGTCACGGTAACCAGCCGTGCTTCACCACCCCGGAAGAGCTCGACGATCCGCTGAATCTCCTCGTCCCGCCCCACCAGCCGTGTCGGCGGAATTGGCAGCGGCCGCGGTCTGACGCCGCGTTCCTGTTTCGGCGCGGGAGCTTCCGGGTGCGCGTCGGACTCCAGCTCCGGGCGCGCCGCCGCCAACAACGTGGCGCGATCCCGCTCGCCCAGTTCCAGCGCGTCGGCCAGCATGCGTACCGTTTCCAACCGGGGAAAGGTGCGCGCCCCTCGTTCCAGATCGCTGATCCCGCGCACGCTCAATCCAGCCCGCTCGGCCAGCCCTTCCTGGCTCAACCCGGCGGAAACCCGATAGTGCCGCAGTGCCAGCCCAAATCTGGAAATGCTCGATCTCCTTCACCGCTGTACGACCACCCTGGAATGTTGCAGCATACGAAATACGACGTCCCTTGTCTCTCACCCGCGGCACACGCCAAACGTGCCCAACGCGACAGGCTTCCCGGACCCTGTATCCCGCAGCCTGAGACAGGCAGGGCGCTGACAAGCCCCTTTGAGCCAACTGCTGACGACCACCAACAGACGACCGAACGCTGCCCACAGCCTGCTAAACTTCCGCCTATGGACCGGCTCAAGCAACTTCGCACCCAAATGCCCACGAATCTCCCCAGCATGGAGGAGATTCGCGCCGCCACCGCTGGCAAATCGCAGGCAGAAATCACCGCCAGCGCGCGCAGGACTCTGGAAGGCATGGACCCGCAAAAGGTCGCTGCCTTCGGTCAGGTGCTGCAGGAGAACCTCGCCAAGAAGGGCATCAAGCCGCCCCCTGGCGTCTCCCAGGGAAACGCCAACGAAATCGCCTCGGTAATGGCCAGCATGCTGACCGGTCAGAATGCCGCCTCGGCCAAAACGCTGCTACAAAACCCCGCTGTGCGCGACAGCGCGACCGGCGTGGTGATGGCCAAACTCATCACCAGCCGCTTCGGACTGATCGCCATGCTCCTCAAAGATCCCCGCACGGCCCAGGTGGTCGGCCCTATGATCAAATCGATGCTCAAGACAAAATAGCGGGATCAGCCATCTCGGCTCGGATTTTTGCCTTCCTGGCTACCGTTCGGTGGCGGAATCCTTCATACTTCTCTAAACGCGGAGATGCCGCGCAGATGAAGAGGGAATAGGGCCATGCCAGATCGGGTTGTCGTCATTGGCGGTGGCGTCGTCGGGCTCTCGTCAGCCTGGGCGCTGCGCAAGCGGGGATGGACGGTTACCGTCGTCACCAATCGCGATTTCGGCTACGGCGCATCCCGTGTCAATGCGGGATGGATCTCTCCCGGTTGGGCCACACCCGTTCCCGCTCCCGGTCTGGTGCGCACCTCCATGAAATGGATGCGCTCCTCGTCCAGTCCGCTCTACATCCAGCCGCGTCCCAGTCCATCGTTCATGCGCTGGACCCTCGATTTCTGGCGTCACTGCAACGAAAAGGACTATTGGCATGGCGTCGAGGCCCTCGCCGGACTTGGCAAGCGCGCCTTCGAAACCTTCGACACAATGCGCGCCGACGGCATCTCCTTCGAGGAACATCACGACGGCATTCTCTTCGTCTTCCGCACACCCGCCGGGCTCGAGGACGAACTGGAAATGCTCGCTCGCTTTGGCCCGATCAATGGCTTGCAAATCCAGGGGCCGATTGTCGGCGACGATCTGCGCCAGATGGAACCAGCCCTGACCGAGAAGATTCACGGCGGCATCTGGATGACGCAGGAACGCTCCATCCGCCCTGACACGCTCAACTCCGCGCTCGTCTCCTGGCTGGAAGCCAACGATGTCGATCTTCGCAGCGGCGTGAGCGTCGAAGACCTCACGATCGAAGGGAACAGGGTCACCAACGTCGTCCTCGATCACGGGCGCATCGAAACCGACGCTGTCCTCATTGCCGCGGGCGTCTGGTCACCCCAGATTGCCCGGTTCGCCAAGCGCCGCATTCCCATCGAGGGCGGCAAGGGCTATTCGCTGGACTACACCCCCGCCCCGGTCGAAATCCGCCATCCGATCGAGGTCTTCGACGGCCGGCACGTCATCACCCCAATGAATGGAATGACCCGCCTGGCGGGCACCATGGAGTTCTCCGGCAACAACGCGACGATCCGCCCGGAGCGTGTCGAAGCAATCGTCCGCGGCACCGCCGATATCATCCGCGGTTGGCCGACCGACCTCTCGATCCCCGTCGTCAGCAGCGGTCTGCGCCCCATGTCGTCCGACGGACTTCCGCTCATTGGGTACCTCAAGGACTACCGCAATCTCGCCATTGCCACCGGCCACGGCATGATGGGACTCACCCTCGCTCCCGCCACGGGTGACGCCATCGCCGATCTCATGACCAACAACGGCTCCCGCGAGCTCCTGAAACCCTTCGACCCCGCCCGCTTCTAGCAATCACCCGAACGGCGAGCAGGGACGCCGCGCCACCATCACTGGATCGTAGCGCCGGGCGTCCCTGCCCGGCGATCGACCGAAGGTCGATGACCAACCGCACGCCGCGCCCACGCTCCGTTCTTTCGAACAATGCGCCAATCGCGCTAGATCTCGTCCGTGCGCATCCCACGACCGACATTCGAGCTCACCAGCACCCGTTCGGGCTCCGGTTCCGGCGCTGCTTCGACCACGACATCCTCGACCACGACCTCGGCTTCGACGACCTCGGCTGCCTCCGCTACCGGCTCGTCGGCCACCACGCCATTGGTCGCCGCCTCGGCCACGATGATCCCGTCCTCGACCGCTTCCGCCACGATCACCTCGTCCGGCTGGTCCCCCAGGATCAACGCCTCGATATCGACTGTCTCGACCTCTTCGATCACATAGTCAGGCTCGGCATCCGCCGCGGTCTCGGGCGCCGCCGGTTCTACCGGCGCCACCAGCTCCGCGCCCGCCGGGTTCGCCAGGAATCCGGCCACCTTCTCGGTCGTGAGCCAGGTCGATTCGTTCTCGGACGTCACCCGCGCATACGGCACCTGAAGCTCGTCCAGCGCGGCCGCGAACCGCTCCAGCTGGATCGAGCGGCCCAGACTTGCCCGGCTGGTGCCCACCAGCAGCACCGGCAAATCGAGCACCCCCGCGAAGGTCGTTGGCGTGCGCAACGCGCTCTTGCCCCGATTGGCCGATGGCAGACCCAGGTATTCCAGATACCACGAGGCAAATTCGTCGTCGGCCTGGTCGAGCTCATCGTCCCAGTCCGTCACTGGGTCGATCACCGCCACACCGTCCGCGACCCCCGGCCGCGCGCCGGCCAGCAGCAGCGCCAACGCCCCACCGTAGCCGTCGCCCACCAGATAGAGCCGCGAGCTATCCACGAACTCCAGCCCACGCGCCCAATTGGCCAGATCGACCAGATCGGAAATCTCCGCCTCGGTGCCGGCCCGCTCCTTCAGCGCGTTCACGATCTTCTTGCCATACCCCGGCGTCCCCGGCAGCGTCGGCACGATGACCGCGAATCCGCGCTGCACGAGCGCCTGAATGGTCGAATCGAACTCGAACCGGTTTGCCTCCTGTGGCGTCGCGCCCAGGAAGAGCACGGCTGGCAACTTTTCGACCTCGCGCTTGTTGCGGTAGACCAGCGCGCCTGCTTTCAACCCGCCGGCAATCTCGTAATCGACATGATCGGGCGGCACGAACCAATCTTCCGCCGTCCAGCCGCCGGTCACACCGATGTAGAGCCGCTCGACATCTTTCTTGGCTGCCTGCACCACAAAGGACGGCGCCTCGAGCGGAGAGGAGAACTGGTAAACCACCTGCTTGTCCGGCAACCAGCGCGGCGAGCTGGCCACGCCCATACCCGGATCGAGCGGATCGGCCGTGGCGCCGCTGGTCGGACGCTCCACCAGGCGCACTTCCCCTCGCACGCGGCGGGTATAGAGAATGCGCCCGCCATCCGGCGAATAGCGCGGCGAACCCTTGTCGCCCGCTTCACTGGCCAGATTCCAGCCGGCGCTGTTGTCCGGATTCACCACACCCACGTTCAGCCATTCGGCCTCATCGGTGATGAACGCGATCTGCGATTTGCCGGGGCACCACTGCAACTGCGAGCGGTTCGCCAGCTTCTTGGTCGCCTGTTTCTGCTCACCGGTCAGGATCGAAACGGTCCAGATCTGATCGCCCACCTGCTCGCCATCCACCATATGCCGGGTATAGGCGATCCGCTGGCTATTCGGCTCCCAGCATGGATTGCGGTCGTCCTGGCCAATCGGGCCATCGGTCAGCTGCACCACCGGGCCGTAGCCATCCGGCGTCGCCACGCAAATGGCGCTGCGGCCATGGCGCCGGGACGCGAACGCCAGCAACGACCCGTCCGCCGACCACCGCGGCTGCTCGTCCGAGGCCGCGTGATCGGCCAGCAGGATGCAGTCGCCTCCCGCAGCCGGCGCCAGCCAAATGGCCGTGCCAATATCGGAAGGCGCGCTCCCGGTCAAGGCGATCATCGTGCCATCCGGCGACCACTGCGGCCCTTCGATATCGAAGACCGGACGGAACGGGAGCTCGATCGACGAGGCGCTGCTGCCATCCAGTTCCGAAATCCAGAGCCGGGTCGAACCCTCGCCATCGGTCAGCAGATACGCAATCTGCTTGCCATCGGGCGACGGGTTGCACGCGCCGGGCAAGAATGGATCGGTGGCGGTGCGAGGTGCTTCGTCCTTCTTCGGTGTCCGCTTGCGGCGCGACGATCGAGCGCTGGCGCTCACCACGGCATCGCCGGCCACGAGCGTGTCGCCAACCAGATCCGGATGGGCCTTTTCGATCGCAGCGGTTTCCTGCTCCACCGTTTCCGCCGGCAAGTGATCCACCCCAAGCTGGCGATCAGCTTCGTCACCCACCGGACCCCCTTCCGAGACCATCTCGGCAGCTTCCTGGGTGGCCGTCTCCGGAGATTCTTCTGATTTCGGCTTGGCGGTACGGGTTCGTTTCGGTTTGGCAGCCGACTTGGGCTTGGATTCGGTGGCCGGCGCCTCGGCGTCTTCGGCAACCTGTGCTTCTTCGCGATCGCTCATCGATAGTCCTTCGTCATGTATTCGAGCATGCCTATGGCGACCCAGACCTCGCGTCACTCCGCCAAAGCGCGCCTAAGTGTAGAAGGTTATGACGGGTCGGGTTGCCAGTTCGGTCACCAGTTTTCCGCGCTTTTCCCCCGGACGTGACCATACTGGCACGCAAGACCATCCGTTCCGAGCCAAGGAGACGTTGCCAGGTGTCCAATCCCCACATCCGCATCCGCCTCGCCCAGCCAACCGATGCGCCTGCCATCACCGATATCTACAACCAGGGCATACGTGACCGCCTCGCCACCCTGGAAACCGAAGAACGCACGGCCGAGGAGCGCGCCGCCTGGCTTGCCGCGCGCGATGCCCGGCATCCCGTGTATATCGCCGAACTGGACGGCGCGGTCGTCGCCTGGGGTTCGCTCAACAGCTTCAACCCTCGTCCAGCCTACCAATGGGTCGCCGACTTCTCGGTCTATGTCGATCGCGCGCACCGCGGTCACGGTCTCGGCGGCGCCATGCTCGATCACCTCATCGCGGAAGCCACCAGGCTTGGCTTTCACAAGCTCGTCCTCGCCGCCTTTCCTTTCAATGAAGCCGGTATGCGCCTCTACCAATCGCGCGGTTTCCGCACCGTCGGCATCTACCACGAGCAAGGCCAGCTCGACGGCCGCTGGGTCGATACGATCGTGATGGAGAAGTTGTTGGGGTAGGCAAGGGGCAACAGGCAACGGGCAACAGGCAACAGTGGGAGTCGGGGTGTGGCTGCTGGTCCGTTGTTCGTTCGATTGCGACCGGATCACGACCGCGGAGTCCTGTGGGGCTTATGACTGCGCGGATGTGTCACCTGGCTGGGTCGCTAACGTTGAGCCGTACTGGAGGCGAACCAGGTGTGCAGCGTGACCGACGATCGAGGTGTCTGGACCGATCGCCGTGGATTCAGAGCGTGCGCTGGTGACCATTCGCTGTCGACTGCTCGATGGCCCGATACATCGCAGCAAGTTGGCGTGTGAGAGCGCGTACGAGCGACACCAGCTCGTTCGATGTCGAACCGTCAAGAAAACCGAGTCGAGCCGCAAGCAGTAGTTGAGTCCGGATCTCCGCGAGCGACCCATGGGCCATGCGAAGAAAGCGCAGATAGTCGGCAGTGCTGTTACGCGCATTTCCTTCAGCGATGTTCGACGGCACCGAAACGCTGGCACGCCGCAGTTGGCTGGTCAAGCCGAATCGTTCATGTGATGGAAATCGTTCGGTTGCTTCGCAGACGGCAACTGCCAGATCCATGGCGAGTTGCCAAACCCGTAGATCGGTGTAGTCCCGGATGGCGCGATAGTCGTCCGCAGGTTCCTGAATCGAGCGGTCCACACGGTTTGTCGCTTCTCGCCCATCGCATTCCCAATCCCAATCATCTTGCACGCTCTACACCTTCCCCCACCGCATGACACATGTCACACACCACACGATGTGACCATCGCCCGTTGCCTCTTGCCTTTTGCCTATTGCCTTTTGGCCGTTGCCTCTTGCCCGTTGCCCGTTGCCCGTTGCCCGTCGCCTCTTCCCTACTGCCGAGCCGCCTTCTCCTGCCACGCCATCATCACGATCATCACCGCCAATCCAAAGATCAGCACTCCCAATGGGAAATGCCAGGCCCGCGCGTCCATGTTGTCACGCCCCACATAGCCCAATCCCGTCTGCGCCACCAGCGCAATGGCAAGCACCGCGTTCATTGCGAGGAGCCGTTTTCCCAATGGGTTCGCAAACCCGATCGCCAGCACCAAGCCAAACTGCGCGACCGCGAGCAGGAAGAGAATGTTCGCCAGCATCTCATGCGCATCGATCAATCCGCGTTCGCCGAGCCATAACCCGCGGCCCGCCAGGAACGCCTGCACCACGACCAGTCCGGCGGTGACGACGGTCAACCAGCGAAAGATCGGCGCCAGATTCGGTCGTTGCATCAGTTCGGTCTCCTCTTCAACCCGCGAGATATGTTCCGCATCCGTTGCGGTGGCGGAACATACGCTTTTCCCCAGTCTGCCCGCTTGGTGACTCCAAGTATCGCACCGCTCGTGCACAAGAACGGATGAGCCAGTGGCGGCACACTGCTCGACTTACTACAATCGCCCCAACCCGAGGCGTCCGTACACAGTCGGACGCAAAGCACCAGAGAGGAACCGATGCCGGACCCCCAACGCACCCCAGCCCCCCGCCACGCCTGGTTTCACCCAGGCCTGATCGCCACGCTCGTCCTTGCGCTGCTGGCACTCACGCAGAGCCCAACCGGAATTGCTGCCCAATCGGCCACACCCGTGGCGGCCAACGCTTGCGCCGATCCTGGTCTGGTTCCCGCTCCAGATGTTCCCGAAGGCGTTAGCGCGAGCACACCATCCGCGCTCTACGGTGTCGATGTCGCCACCGGCGACGCAATCCAGTCCGTCATCGAGGCGCTGGCCTCCTGCCTCACCGCGGGCGACGCCGAAACCGTCACCGTGCTCGTCACCGATCGCTATCTGGCCGACGCCTATGGCGGCGGCGAGCGCATGACCAAAGAGGACTACCTGGCCCTGGCGCCCTCGGCTGCCGTCATTCCCGTCACCGTCGTGTCGATCGGCCAGATCAACTTCACCGGCAGCGACACCGCCAGCGCCCAGGTCATCACGGTGCAGGGCAACCAGTTGCGCACCGAAGAGTGGACCTTCCTCTTCCGGCCCAGCCGTTCCACGGCCGCAACCCCAACCGCCGCCGGGGAAGGGCATTGGCTCGTCCATCAGGTCGCGCTCCAAACCCCTTCCATTCCCTCCGAGGCTACGCAGGCCACCGCCACCGAAACCGACGGCAAGATCACCATCTCCCCGGCCACGATCGCTGGGCCGGATGTCGTCTTCACCGTGAAGAACACCGGCGACGAAGCGCACGAATTCCTGGTCCTTCGCCTGGTCGATGGCGCTACGATCGAAGAGTTGATTCGCCCCACGGGCGACGGCTTCCCGGACAACATGCAGGTCATCGGCCAGGAAACCATTCCCGCTGGCGAGTCCCGCTCCCTGGTCTTCGTCGATCTCGCGCCCGGCGAATACACCGTCGTCTGCCTCTTGCCGGATGCCGATGGCGTGCCTCATCTCGCGTTGGGAGAATCCGCCACCTTCATGGTTTCCTGAGCATCGAGAGGGGACAGGTGTCGCGCACCCGTCCCCTCCTCGATACCTGATCCGGAAACGCGCCGGCTATGCGGTGGGCGTGCCCTCGACGCACTGGGTTGCCGGCTGATTCGGATCGATGAGCCCCGTCGCCAAGAGCACTGCCGACTCACTCCCGTTGTTGAACGCGGTGTGCACCATGCCCGCTGGTTCGACGAACGAATCGCCCGGGTTGAGGGTTGCCATCATCCCGTTTGTCAGGGGCTCGCTCACCTCGGGCGTGCCATTGGACGCGGCCCGTGTGACCGTCATCTCCATATCGCCAATCTGCGTTACATCCACGGTGCCGGATTCGACGGATACGACCATCATTCCTGGATGAGTATGTGGAGAGAATCCGCCGCCCGGAGCAATGGTGAGACGGATAAGGACAAGCAGCTGTCCATTTGCATCGTTCGGAGCACCCGCACCGAGAGTCAGCGCGGTGACGCCGGTGACACAGGGCAGATCAATCGGCTGTCCATCCTGCGCCAGCGCCGTCGAGCGGCCAGGCGCAAGCGTCAGAAGACTCACGAACAGAACGGCAAACAGTAAGGAAGCGAAAACGGTTCGTTCCAGACATCGTCGGCCTCCTCGAATGCACTACAACGAGAACTTCGGGATGAAGACCAGCGAGTATCCGGCGGTCTGCGCCCGGCTCACTTCACCGACAACAGCCGGAACGAGCACGGCTCCCGGTACGAGATTGGCGGCAATGTCTGTGGCGACATCGGCGGCTTCCATTCCTGCGGGCGCGCGCCCGTCCGCTACCGCCGCCGCAGCCTGGCCGTTCAGTGAGTTGTTGCAGCTCAGGAAGATCGTCCCTCGCTCCTGCAAGACTTCGATTCCCGTGTCCTGGTAGTAGTTGTCCTTGGCGGTGATGTCTTTCGGGGCATCGGGGCCAAATCGGCTCGACCAGAAGAGGTTCCGAATGGTCGGAGCTCCCGTCATCGGATCGGTAATCTCGTACTTCTCGCCGAGTTTGTACTTCTCCCACACCGCGTCACCGTAGGTCAGCAGATTGGCCGCGGCATAGGTGGCGGCGAGGGTGTGCAAACCTTCTGGCGCTTCCTCATAGGCGAATTGGAAACTGTTGAGCCAGTTCTTGATCTGGACCAACAGGAGATGGTTGAGGTTGTCGCCGGCGGGCGACAGGGCATCGAGCGCTGGCGACTGAAACACGCCCCGGATGCCATCGGTAATCTTGAGGGCAGCTTCATACTCGGGTGACCCAAACTGGGGAGCCGTCTGCGTGGCAAGCGTGGATGCCCGCGTCAACGAGCCGAATGCTCCGACAGCAGCGACACCGGCGCCAGCGCGGAGCAGTGCGCGCCGGTTCGTACGCAAATGCGATCGATCGTTGGGTTCCATGGCATGTTCTCCATCGATAAAGACCGAGGCGTCGCCATTTGCGACCAACCGCTCGACGCGGCGCACCCTTTCGACTGGGATCGATTCCGATGCTGTCGGGCGGATTGCCCCGATGATGCGCCTGTGCACGCGCATCACGCATCTGCCAATTGGCAGATTATAGCTGCGGATACTCCGGGAAGCGGTATCCCCAACGGCGGATTGGGGTTATCTGCTATCGACGAACACTCGGCTATACCAGCCCCTGCCGAATGGCGTAGCTGGCGGCTGCGGCTCGTGTCGATACCCCGAACTTGGCCAGGATATGCGCGACGTGCGTCTTTGCAGTACCGACACCCACACAAAGCGCATCCGCGATCTCGGGATTCGATCGCCCGTCGACGACGAGACGGAGAACTTCCTGTTCGCGTGTCGTCAGAATATCGCTACGTCCGCCGCGCACGATGGCAGATCGAGGACCTCGCGCGTCGGCGACGGCGATGATGTCATCGGCCATCTGAATCCACTCTGGCGCACTGGCGCTTTGCCCAAGCGCCCGACTGGCCACGAACGCCACATCGCCGAGCGACTGTCGGCTCAGCGCTTCCGCCTGCCGTTCCGCGAGGAGGTCGAATGGCAGGAGGCGATTCCCAAGACGTCGCCGCTGCTCATCGACGATTCCCAGCAGGTGCGCGGCAATCTCCGCCTGGCCGAGCTCGGCGGCAACAGCCGCCAGCCCCAGCAGCGGCTTGTGCACTGCCGTTGTTGCTCCAACATCCAGAAACGCCAGCAAACTCTCCCGATAGGCAGCGGCGGCGGTTCGAGGCTCGTGCCCAGCCGTGGCGATGACAGCCCGATACCAATGGCTCATCCCCTCGCAACGGCGATCGCCTACCCGAGAAAAGATCGATTGCGCCGCATCCACGGCCGACTGTGCTCGTGCCAGGTTGCCCTGCGCCAGTTCCACGCCACCAAGAATCGTCAGAATGCTCCCCATGCGAAAAAGGTCGTTCGCATCCACGCCATCGCCGAGCGATAGCTGTTCCGATGCTGCGTGGACTTCTCCGCGAAGGGCAGAATCGTCGATCATCGGGAGCATCAAGACATCGACCGGCACACGCCCGTCACCGATCATCCGCAAGACGGCCAACGCCTCCAGCGCGATCGAAACCCCTTCGGAAGTTGCAGCCCAGGTTGCGAGCAGGGCTGCCATGGCAACGGTGTCCACCGCTCGACCGCTCGGACGAGCACGCTCCCCGCCTGGAATGCGCGCGCGAATACCCGATAGCAAGAGAACGCTGTATCCGCGAAATGTGTGACAGCGTCCGCAACTGCACGATCGCCCGCATTTCGCCCGCAGACCTGAATGTTTCGTGAAATCAGGGACGCCAGGACTGCCAACATGTGACGGATGCCGGAGCCTCGGGTACTATTTCCGATGAGTTTCAGAGTGCGGAAAAGACCTTGCTGAGGAGTTGCGTTCGCGCATCGATGTTGCTATCGTCGAAGGCGTCGTGATTTCGGGTGGAATGTTGGGGAACATCGTCAGGGTACAAACTTGATCGTTGATCGATCGCGCCGCCCCGGCGCGCGTTCCCGCATGCATTCCGACAGCGTTGTGTCAATGGCGTGCTCCGGAAGCCACGTTGTTCGTTCGTTTGGGTAGATCGCCGATCGCTGTCAGGAAGTGGCCGGCATCGTAGTTCGTAGTAAGGAGTCGCAATCGTGCCGCAACGTGAAGGACCATTCTGGTCGACCTATCAGGATCTCAAATCGGGCCGGATCACCCGCCGCGAGTTCATCGCCCGGGCAACCGCCCTCGGCGTCGGCTTGCCAATCACGCTCTTCGTGCTCAATTCCATGAAAATCGAAGGCGTCGCCGCGCAAGACACCAATACCGACGCCTCCACCCGCCCAGCCGTGGGCACCGAGGGCCAAACCCGCGGCGCCGGCGGCGAGCTCAAGATTCTCCAGTGGCAAGCCCCTTCGATTGCCTTTGCGCACAAGGGCACCGGCACCAAGGACTTCCTGGCCTCCTCGATCGTGCTCGAGGGCCTCTTCTCCTACGCGCCGGATGGCACCATCATCCCCAACCTCGCCACCGAAGTTCCCTCGCTGGAGAACGGTCTCCTCTCGGAGGATCTCACCACCATCACCGTCAACCTGCAGGAAGGTCTCCTCTGGAGCGACGGCGAGCCGGTAACCGCCAACGACATCGTCTTCACCTGGCAGTGGATCACCGATCCCGCCAATGCTTCCACCAGCGCATCGGTCTGGGCCCCAGTCGCGTCGATCGAAGCGACCTCGGATCTCCAGGCAGTCATCACGCTTTCCGAACCCTCGATCTCGTGGTTCGTTCCGTTTGCCGGCTGCACCTTCGGCGCCATCATCCCGCAGCACATTCTGGGCGGCGATGATCCGGCCGCCGCGGCTGAAGCCTTCCTCACCAACCCAATCGGCACTGCCGCCTACAAGGTCGATTCCTTCAAGGAGAACGACCAGGTCATCTACGTCATCAACGAGCACTACCGCGAGCCCAACAAGCCGTACTTCTCGTCCATCAACGTGAAGGGTGGCGGCGAGGCGTCTTCGGCCGCGCAGGCTGTGCTCCAGACTGGCGACTGGGACTACGCCTGGAACATGCAGGTCGAGCCGCAGATTCTCAAGCAGCTCGAGGAATCGGGTGGCAAGGGCACCGTCATCGCGGCCCCGCCAACCAATGTCGAGCGCATCAACTTCAACTTCTCCGACCCGAACACCGAGGTCGATGGCGAGCGCTCCAGCCTCCAGGCGCCGAACCCGTTCTTCACCGACGTTGCGGTCCGCCAGGCCTTCTCCCTGGCCACCGACCGTGACTCCATCGCCAATCAGTTCTACCTGGGTGGCGAGCAGGAGCCGCCGGGCCAGAACTACCTGACCGGCCTGGCCGCCATGGAATCCCCCAACACCGCCTGGACGTTCGATCTGGACCAGGCCGCAGCCGTGCTCGACGAAGCTGGCTGGGTGCTCGATGGCGACGTTCGCAAGAAGGACGGCAAAGAACTCTCGATTTCCTACTTCACCTCGATCAACTCGGTGCGCCAGAAGACCCAGGCCGTCAACAAGGACAACTGGGAAAAGATCGGCATCAAGGTCCAGCTGGGCCAGGTGACTGCAGACATCTTCTTCTCCAGCTCCCCGGGCAACGATCAGACCTTCTATCACAACTATCGCGACATGGATATGTTCACCGACGGCCCCACGTCGCCGGTCCCCCTGACCTACATGCTCACCTACTACGCAGGTCCGGACAACAGCAATGTGTCGCAGAAGTCCAACCAGTGGACCGGTAGCAACACCTGTCGCTACGTCAACCCGGACTACGATGCGCTCTACGAGCAGGCCGTCGCCTCGACCGACATGGAAGAGGTTGCCGAGCTCTGCATCCAGATGAACGACCTGCTGATCAACGACTTCGTCCTGATCCCGGTCGTTTCGCGCGCCGCGACCAAGAGCGCCGTCTCGCACAAGCTCGTCGTCGACAACATCGGCGCCAGCGGCTGGGAGCCGGACTACTGGAACATCCAGAACTGGACCGCCGTCGAGCAATAGTGTCGCTCCGGCGCCGGGAACAGCATCGCGCCGTTCCCGGCGCCATCGCCGCGCCGCCACGCTGGCGGGCAGTCGTCAAATGTTCCCAATCCCGGCGAGCGGGTTCCAAAGCGGACCAGTCTTGCCGGGGATCGAAAGAATCGTTCGAAGGAGGAGGATTCCGTTTCATGACCACGGATAAACGGTCTACATTCCGCTGCGTGCGCCTCGCGGCCGCCGCACTGGCGCTCGGTTTCGTCACCAGCGCCAGTCTCGCGCCAGTCTCCGCGCAAGACGCCTCTCCGGTCGCCTCCCCAGCGGCTGCGGTCGCCTGCGTTTCCCCCGGTCTTCCCCCGGGGACCCCCACCCCCATGGACGACATGGCCGGGATGGACATGGGCACCCCCATGGCCGTCGCCGAAGCCGAAGAAGTCGTCACCGGCACCCCGGCCGATGACGCCACCGCCGCCACCATCGTCGCCGAAGTCGAGAACTACTTCGCCTGCTACAACGAGGGCCAGGCCTCCGGCGATCCCGGCCTCTATGTCGCCCTCGAATCCAATGGCTTCGTCGCCTCCCAGGGGTACGCCACCCGCTATGACGAGGTCGAAGGCGAGCTCGGCTCTCCCTTCCCGGTCGTCACCCTGCAGGATGTCGACAACGCCATGGTCTGGGACGATGGCCGCGTCTCCGCCGATGTGCAGGCCATGGTCGGTGACCATTGGTACAACCACTGGCGCTGGTTCCTGATCGAGGAAGATGGCGCCTGGAAGCTCGACGAGCGCGCCGACCTGCCGCCAACTCCGGATGTCGACTTTGTCGCCGTCAATGGCATCAACATCACCGAAACCACCGATGAGGCCACCGGCGGGATCACCTACGCCTTCGAGTCCTTCAGCGGCTCCTGGGACTTCGTCCAGACCGACGCCATCATCTTCAACTTCTCCAACTCCGGCGAAGAGGCGCACGAGGCCATCGTGGCGCAGCTGCCCGAGGGCGCCGATCCGATGGGGCTGCTGGACGGCTCAGTCGACATGTCCCAGGTCACCTTCGTGGGTGGTGTCTTCGACATCGAGCCGGGTGGGTCGGCCGACCTGACGCTCATCGGTCTCGAGCCCGGCGCCTATACCTTGCTCTGCTTCTACCCCAGCCCGGATGGCGCCCCGCATGCGGCCCACGGCATGGTTCAGCAGTTCAATATCGTCGCGCCGGCCGCGTAATCGGCTACACTCTCTGCGCCGGAGCGGGCATCTCCCGCTCCGGCGCATGTCTGCCCATCACTCGGCGGACCCCAACCAACGCCTACCCCGATGCGCCGAAGAGGCGCCCAGATTGCACCCGGCTGGGGGTCGCAATCGCTTCTTGATCTGGCGAAGACGCCCTCCCGCGAGGGCGTCTTCGTTTGATCCAGCGCCGATCCATTTCCTTTGCGGTCTCTCGCTCCTGGAACCCATTCCGTGCGATCCTTTCCCTCGTGAGCGACAACGACCCGGACGCACCGCAAACAACACCCGCAGACACCGAAATGCCGAAGGACGACGGCGCCTTCTCGGCCATGCAGCGGCGTCTCGATGGCAAACCGGTGCTCATCTACGGCACCCTCATCGGCGGCGCCATCGCCCTTCTCTTGCTGCTCATGATCGTTTGGCTCTCGAACCGCGATAGTGGCTCGCAAGTCAACCTCTGTCTCGATACCACGGTGGCCGAAGCGCAACAAACCATCATCGACGGTGGCGTCCGCCGCATCGATGTCCTCATCGACGCCGAACAGCCGGTGGAAGGGCTCACCGCCATTCAGCTCGAGTTGGAAGACGGCGAATGCCGCAAGCTCCCCGAAGGCGCCGACAACCGCGCCGCCCTGCTGCAAATCCTTGGCCTGGTCGAGCTCTACAACCAGGAAGGCGATGGCAACGTGCGCGTCGAATATCAGCGTGAGACCATCCCGCCCAATCTGCTCGTCACGTCCACCCCAGTCCGCACGGAAACCCCTGCCACGGAAGAGGCATCCCCGATCCCGGCAACACCCGTCCCCGTGCTCGACACCGCCACGGCAACCCGAACATCCGAGCCCACGCGCACGCCTACCCGCGTCCCGACCAACACCCCGGTCCCGGCAACCCCAACCACAGCCGCCAGTCCTGCAGCATGATCACCCTCCACGGCCAACGCGCTATTCTGCAAGCCGCGCGCTGCTTGCCGCATGCTTGTTGACAACATCGGAGCACCCTATGATCCCCAATCTCTGGCATGGCATCGATCCGCACCCCGACTTCCGCGTCCTCTTCGTGCGACATGCCGAATCACAGATCAACATCATGCCGGAACTGGAAATCCCCCGGCATGCCCTGCCACCCGACAGCGGCGTCACCTATCCCCTGACTCGTAAAGGCATGGAACAGGCAACAGCAATCGGGACCAGATTGGCCGATACCAACCTCATCGCCGTCTACACCAGCACCCGCACCCGCTGCATCCAGACCGCCACCGCCATCGCTCTGCCACACGCGTTGCAGATTCAGCTCGACGACGACCTCGTCGAAATCGCCTTTATCGACCCCGAATACAGCATGGGCATGATCGAGGAAGGGGCGGTGCGCTCGGTCATGGGCCGATGGCAGGCAGGTGACTACGAAGCAGCCGCGCCCAACGGCGGCGAAAGCCTGCTCCAGGTTTTCCAGCGTTTCGTGCCCGCCTCGCAGCGAATCATCACCAACCACGTCGCGCAGCCCGGCACGCTTGTCATCGTTGCCCACGGCGGCGTGCTCCTCGCCTGCCTCACCCAACTGTTTGCCAACATCGCGCCCGAATTCGCCATCCAGCACATGTTCGACAACACCGACACCGCCGCCGGCCGCTTCGTCGATGGCGCGCTCATCTGCACCGACTGGCACGGCGTCCCGCTGGGGTCCTGAGCCCGGGGTCCTGAGGCCGGAGTGAAAGACCTCCGTGTCCTCTCATTTCCATGATCGCGTACCCCTGACGACTGCCGCATGCCGAATCCGGGTGACTGCGCCCGTCATCCTGAGCCGCAGCGAAGGATCTCTCGTTGCCCGAACTCCACGCTCAGACTGGAAACCGAGGTGCGCACAACGAAAGACGTCTCAGCCCAGCGTTTCAACGGTGGGACAAAACGGAGCGACGGTAGTTGGCCCCCGAATGTCCAATCGAATGCCATCTCAGGTCCCCGCACCCCGATCCCACCACCGCTCGAACTGCTCCACCAACGGCGCCCGCGCCGCCCGAGCCTCCGCCAGCGACCCGCCTATGGTGGCGCTTTCGAGCCGCATATGCTTGCCCGTCACGATGCGCTGCGCGTGATAGATCCCCCGGTCTCCAGAAATCGTGTACGCCACGAACACCGCGATCCCGAAGAAGACGATTCCCGATCCCCCAAAGAGTTCCGCGCCCATGATCACGCAGGCGATTGGTGTATTTGCCGCCGCCGCAAAGACCGCCACGAAGCCCAACGCCGCCAGAAAATCTGGTTCCAGTCCCAGCGGTCCCGAAAGCGTCACTCCCAACGTCGCGCCGATCACGAACAGCGGTGTCACCTCGCCCCCCTTGAATCCCACCCCCAACGTCACCGCCGTCAGAATCAGTTTGAACAGGAACGCCAGCGCTGGCACCGGTTGCCCCGTGAAACAATCGGTCAAGAGCGGCAGGCTCAACCCGTTGTACGCCCGCGTGCCATAGGCCAGCGTGATCAGAATGACCAGAATGCCGCCCAGAAAGGTTCGCAACGTCGGGATCGGCACGAACCGTTTGGAGAGTTGCTCCACCGCTACCGTCGCCTCGGCAAAGACCAGGCTCGCTCAACCCGAACATGATTCCCGCCACCACCACCAATCCTGCCGTCTGCGCGGAAATCTCCGGGAAGCCAGAAGTCACCGCATAGGCAATGTGCTCCACGCCCACCGCACGCACTGCCAGATCCGCCACCACCGCCGCGATCAGGCAGGGGATGAGCGCCTCGTAACGCATCCCGCCCATCGCCACCACTTCCATGGCAAACACCGTACCGGCCAATGGCGTGCCGAACACACCGGAGAATCCGCCGCTGATCCCGCACATCAACATCACCCGCAGATGCCGATTCGTCATATGCAGCACGCGCGACATCCAACCTGCAATCGCCCCGCCCATCTGTACGGCGGTCCCTTCGCGTCCGGCCGATCCGCCGAAGAGATGCGTCAGAATCGTCGCGCTCAGCACCAGCGGAAACATGCGCAACGGCACCCGGTTCGAATCGCCCGCCTCGTGCAGTTGGTCCAGCAGCAGATTGTTCCCGCCTGCGGCCGATTTGCCCCATCCGGCATATGCCCAGGCAATCAGAATCCCGGCAAACGGCAGCAGATAGAGCAACCAGGGATTGTTGGTTTGCTCATCGGTCGCCCAGTTCAGCGCAATCAGGAAAAACGCGCTCGCCAGCCCGCTGGCGATCCCAACGACCGCACCCAACCCCGACGCAACAAAGAACCATCTGCCATCGAGCTTCGACACCGGCGCACCTCTCCAGACGTTCCGGAGCAGGCATGCCAAACCCGGCGCATACGCGCTAGGAGTCATCAGCACCAAAGTGCGCTCGATGGCGAACCCCATCGCCAGTCTTGCCTTGTCTCTCCGCATACTACGCACCCACCCGCCCCCCGTCAACAACTACCCCGTCGCCCCGACCGAAGTGGAGAGCCTGCCCTGAGCGCAGCCGAACGGGGACCTCTCGTTGCCCGAAACTCACTCCTCCAGCAATCACGCAATCTGCAACTCCAGCGAGATCCTTCGACAAGCTCAGGATGACGGTTCGTCGTCCCCCGCACCGATCATCGACCCAACCAGTCTCGTCTTGCTGCCTGCTGCCTGCTGCCTGCCGCCTGCTGCCTGCCGCCTGCTGCCTGCCGCCTGCTTCCGTCCCCCTATCCCGCCGTCGACTCCCGCACGATCAGCTCCCCCTCCAGCACCATCACCTGCCGTTCATCCGGCGCCGTCCCCTGGATGCGCCCGATGAGCAACTCCGTCGCAATCGCCCCATACGTCGTCGCCGGCTGCGCCAGCACCGTCAGGAACGGACAGAGATACGCCGCCAGCTCGATATCGTCGAAACACGCCACGGCGATATCCCCCGGCACCTTCAACCCCGCTTCCCGCAATGCCAGCACCACCCCCACCGCCGACAGATTGTTCACCGCCAGAATCGCCGTGAAATCCACCCCCGCCCCAGCAGTTCCTCCGTCGCGCCCCGTGCCCCTTCGATCGTCGCGCCGCTCCCCTCGGTCACCAGTTTCGGGTCGAAGGGAATCCCGTTCGCCGCCAACGCCTCCCGATACCCCTGAAACCGGTCCCGCGCCGTCGAAACGCTCTGCGACTCAGTCACATGCCCAATCCGACGGTGTCCATTCGCCACCAGGTGATCCACCAGCAAACGCGCGCCGCCCACGCTATCCCCCTGCACCAGATCCGCCTGCACCCCGGGAATCGAGCGGTCCAGCAACACATGCGGCAGTTCGCGCGTCACCATCCAATCGACCACCGTCACCGACCCATTGTCCACTGGCGCCAGAATCACCCCGTCCGCCTGATGCGCGATCAGATCGTCCACATAGGCTGCTTCCAGCTCAGCGTCGCTCTGCGTATTGCAGACGATCACCCGATACCCCGCCGCCCGTGCCACTCGTTCCGCCCCACGCAGCACCAGGGTGAAAAACGGGTCTCCCAGATCGGGAACCACCATCCCAATCGTCCCGCTGCGCTGCTGCGTCAAACCGCGCGCCAGCGTGTTCGGCACGTAATGCAGTTCGGCGATCGCGGATTGAACGCGCTCCCGGGTTTCCGGCGTCACCTTCGGACTGCCGTTGATGACGCGCGACACCGTCATCGGCGACACCCCGGCCAACTTCGCCACATCCCGAATCGTTACCGCCATCCGGCCGTCCTCAGGTCGCACACCAAATCCCGCACTCCTCTACCTGCAGAACCTACACCCGTCTGAGCGAATAGGCAAACGTCCATAGGTCTCCACTGGATCCCCACGACACCCCTTGATCCCGCCAACATGCCCGACAATCGCCGCATGCTCCAGATCTTCCTCACCGAAACCAACCTCACCCAACCAATAGCAAGTCGGGGGTGGTTCAGATAGTGGGAATCGACACCCTGGTTCGATCCGGCGTGAGCCCGAAGCAGGACCGACCAGCCGTGGCCGCACCGCTACGGATTCCAGGTGATTGCCCAGGGGCTTGGCCCGGAATATTCATATTGGATTCCTCCTGTCCCCAAACCCGTAGCCGCAGCCCTCCGTGGCTGCTCCTGTCCCCAAACCCGTAGCGCAGCCCTCCGTGCCTGCTCCTGTCCCCAAACCCCGTAGTCGCAGCCCTCCGTGGCTGCTCTTGTCCCCAAACCCCGTAGTCGCAGCCCTCCGTGGCTGCTCTGTCCCAAACCCCGTAGCCGCAGCCCTCCGTGGCGGCTCTTGACGCCAGACAGCAGCCACGGAGGGCTGCGGCTACGTGAGGAAGGAGGGCAGGCACGGAGGGCTGTGGCTACGTGAGGAAGGGGAGGGCAGGCACGGAGGCCTGCGGCTACGTGAAGAAGGGGAGGGCAGGCACGGAGGCCTGCGGCTACGTGAGGAAGGGAGGGCAGGCACGGAGGCCTGCGGCTACGTGAGGAAATGGGCGTGACCGGCGAATACGAACAATCTGGGCTGCCCAGCGTTTCAACGGTGGGACGTCACAGACCAACAACGGTCCATCGCGTCGTCTTCTGGCCGATTCCGTGGCAGGCGCCACTTCTGATCGTTTCGGCCGTCGACGCATCCTGGAAATCCCAAAATCTGAACCACACTCGGGCGAATCTTCTTGTTGGTCGCCTGAATCGAGTCCATGACCTGGATCCCGAAGCGGGCTGGCCTGGCGAACCTTTCTCTACCGCGCCCGCCAACGCCTGATAGCTCGTCACCGCAGAAAACCGCCGGCACATGGCCGGCGGTTTTGCATGCTTCGATCGTCGTACTCAGCCTCGGAGAGGCTTCGTGCTGTGAGCCCCTGGTTCCGACCTGGGGAGCCCGGCAACGCGCGAAACCCTACGCGCAAACCTGCAAGCCGCCCGAGATGAAGTCGCACGACCCCGAGCAGCAATCGCCATCTGCCGCGCAGAGATGATCGGTATCCAGGCAGCAATCGCCTGCCACGCAGAGCGACGGCAGCAACTGATCGTCCGCGGTTGGCATCCACGGGCACTGGTGATCGCACGATCCGCAATGTTCCGGATCGTTCTCCAGATCGGCGCAAATGCTTCCGCACGCCACGGTTCCGCCCGGGCATAGCGGCAGATCCTCGCACTCGCACGTTTCCATGTTCAACGTTTGTCCCGGGGTGCAATTCGCATCCGGGCAGTAGGGCACGCACAGGCACGAGATCTCATCGAGATACTCGATCTCGCTGCAAAGCCCGATGCATTGATCGCCGCATGGCTGCATTCCTGCGATGCACTGGCAGGTGCTCGTGGTGGGATCGGCGCATTCCTGGCCTGCTCCACAACAGGCGCCACCGCAGACCAGCTCGCCGCCCGGGCAGACACACTCGCAGGTATCCGCGCTGGGAACTTGCGGTTCGAGGCACGACACGGCCGCGCATGGGTTCGGCGTCGGGGTTTGCGTCCCCGAGGGAGTAATCCCCGGACCGCCCGAACCCACCAGCGTCATCCCATCGACCGTGATCCAGGTTCCCATGTTGCCCATTTCGGGCCCCATGAACGACCCGGCCGCCGCGCCCTGGCAGAGTTCGAAAGCGTTCTCGGCTGTGCCCGTCAACGTCAGGAGCTGCTGGTTCCCCAGGTCGACGCGCGCATCCAGCCCACGTCCCGCGGCATGCCCCACCACCGCATAGTGCTGTCCATCGAGCGTGTCGAACGAGCCGCTGTCGATCGCGCCAGTCGCGCCGATATCGAGCGACAGCGTACCCTGATAGACCGTTCCCAGCCACGGTCCCACATACACCTCGGCAATGATCGGCAACGAGCACGTCTGCACAGGACCCTGCGCCTGCAACTGCTTCGCGCCCAGCGCGAGAGCGACCCCGCCGAGCACACCCCCGGCGCCAACCTGACGCATCGCCTGCCGCCGCGTCGTCCGCGCGGCAAACGAGCGTGATATTCGATCGAACCGTTGTGAATCCATGCACCTATCCTCCGCTATCGACACGTCGTCAGCGTATGAACCTACGAGTCCCACCCAAAGCAGACCGTCGGCTCCATCCTATCACGGCATGGTACCGGTATCATGCGCGAAACTATGCAGATTCTTGCCATCGAACACACGAAACCCCCTTCCTCTCCAACAAGGAGAAGAAGGGGGGCGTCTCGATACGCAGGGTGCGAACCCTCGGTTCGTCCCTAGTCGTCGCCGCTGGTGCTCGTCGCAGCGAAGACTGGCGCAGCCGGCAGCGAGGGCATATGACCCTCGATCGTGACATGCGGCAACCAGCCGAGCCACGTCGGGAAGTACCAGTTGCGGTCACCCAGCAACACCATGCTGCTCGGCACCAGAATCGAGCGCACGATCGTCGCATCGATCAGGATCGCCACCGCCAGGCCGAATCCGACCTGCTGCAGCATCACCAACCGGCCTGCCGCAAACCCGGCGAAGACCACCACCATGATGAGCGCCGCGCCAGTGATCAGCTTGGCGGTCGATTGCAGACCGAAGGCCACCGACTCTTTGTTGTCCTTCGTCAGGTCGTAGTGCTCCCGGATGCGGCTCAGCAGGAAGACGTGATAGTCCATGCTCAACCCGAAGAGAATCGAGAAGAGGAAGAGCGGCAACCAGCTTTCGATCATCGGCACCGTCTGGAAACCGAAGAGGTCCGCGCCATAGCCCTTCTGGAAGACCAGCACGATCAAGCCATACGCCGCGCCCACGCTCAGCAGGTTCATGATCAGCGCCTTGACCGGCACCACGATCGAGCGGAACGCCACCGTCAGCAGGATGAAGCTCAGCGCCAGCACGAAGGCGATCACGATCGGCAGGTAGTCCTCGGCAAGCGAGTTCATGTCCTGCGTCAGCGCCACCTGACCCGCCACCAGCACCTCGGCCGGCGCGCCCGCAAAGGCCGGCGGCACGATCTGCTCGCGCAGATCCTCGATCGTCTCATACGCGAGCGGGCTGTCCGGCTCCAGCGTCAGGGGCACCGAAACCAGCGTCAGTGTGCCCAGCGTGTTCGGGTGCACTGCTGCCGGTCCAAAGCGCTCATCGCTCTCCAACGCGGTCAGCAGGTTTGCGACACCAGCCTCGACCTCGCTATCGGTGGACGATCCATCGATCACGATCTCCACCGGGGCAATCATGCCGGCCGGGAAATCGCGCTCCAGCAGCGCGTAAGCGGCCGCGGCCTCGGTGTTCTGCGGCAGACTGGAGACCCCGGAGGAACCACGCTGCATGTCGATCATCGGCAGCGCGAAGGCGAGCAACAACCCGACCGAAAGCACCAGCGCGATCACCGGATGCGCCATCACGCGCTTGGTCACGCGGCCCCAGAACCCCTTGTAGGTCACCAGATGCGGATCGGCCGTCACCGTCTGCTTGCGGCCCAGGCGCGGCCAGTTGATCTTGTCACCCAACAGCGCCAACATCGCCGGCAGCAGGGTGAGACTCGCGGCCACCGCCACGACCACCACCAGCACCGCGCCAATGCCCAGGCTGCGGAAGGTCAGTTCCGGCACCAGGAACATGCCCGAAAGCGCCAGCACCACGGTGCCACCCGAGAAGAGCACTGCCTTGTTGGCCGTTCCACCGGTGATGGCGATGGCATCGAGCTTCGCCACACCCTTGGCGCGCTCCTCGCGGAAGCGGGAGATGATGAAGAGCGCATAGTCGATCCCAACCGCCAAACCGATCATGAAGATCATGTTGACGACAAAGAACGACAGATCGGTTGTCTTGCCCACCAGGGCCGAAAGCCCCATGGCGATGAAGATGGAAACGAACCCGACGATCACTGGCAATCCAGCCGCAACCAACGCGCCGAACAGCACGATCAGAATCAGGATCGCAACTGGCAGGCCAATCGTCTCGCCCTTCGCCAGGTCTTCCTCGGAGATGCGCTCGAACGTTTCGCTGATCGTCGCATCGCCCACCGAGTAGATCTGGAAGTCGCCATCCTTCTGAGCGCTCGCGAGCGCAGCCTGGTAGTCAGGCACACGGGCAATCGCCTCGTCCAGGTTGCCGTTCATGACCACCGAAACGATGGTCGAATGCCGGTCCTCGGAAACCAGCGCCGCATTCTCGGTCGAGTAGTACGAAACCACCGAGCTGGTCAGCTCCGGAGTTGCGGCGAGCGCGCTCACCAGACCGTCGACCTTGGCCTGGAAGGCCGCATCATCGACCGTCAGGCGCTCCGAGCGAATCACAATCGTCTCGGTAATCGGCTGCTCGCCGCGCAGGCGCTCTTCCAGTAGCTCCTTACCGCGCTGCGATTCCGGATTGTTCAGGAATCCCTGTTCGGTCGTGAGTGCGTCATTCAATGTCGACGCGGACATACCGGCCAACACCAGGACCAACAACCACAGACCAATCGTGCGCCAGGGCCGCCGAGCGCTCAGGCGGGCCAACCCCGCCGTAGAAAACCGTGCTGTATTCAAGTCACTATCCTTCCATTACGACTTATCTCGGGGCCCGAGCCGTACCACATCCGGCCGTCCCCATCTGCCAATTACACGGGGGCATCCCCTAACTGTGTCGATCCTCTTTCGTATCGGCTCCTTTCGATCACCGTCCTGGGCCGGCTGCCCGCCGAGAGACGTTCCTCTCCCCACTGATCACATCATGCGCCCGTTCACCCCTGCCCACCATCGGCAAAAACACGTATTCCCTGTCTCGTTCGCGACAATCACTACGTATATCTGTGCATCCTCCCTCCGTCATTCCGAGCCTGCCGCCCCGTCATGCCGCGCACACCCCCTCCCGTCATTCCGAGCTTGCCGCCCCCGTCATTCCGAGTTTGCCGCCCCCGTCATTCCGAGCTTGCCGAGGAATCTCTCGTCCCCCGCAACCCAGCCTCCCACGGAGCGCCGTGCCCGCTCCCATCCCGCTCCAACGATTCCCGGTCCATGCGCCGATGACACGCCGCGCACACCGTGACCAAATTCTCCGGATCGTTCGAACCGCCCAACCGCCGCGGCACGATGTGATGCACCTCCAGTTGCTCGTGGCTGCCGCAGATCGTGCACCGGTATCCATCCCGTTCCTGCACCAACCGTCTCGATGCTCTCGCCATATCATCCTCCTGGCGCTCTCCTGATCGTATCCTGTCGCATCACGCCAAAGACGGTATCGTTGGCGGTCGATGGAGCGATCCGGTACGCACTGCCGCGTCGACACGGAAGGCGAATTCATGTCCAGGGTGACCCAATCCGTCCACATTCCGGCCGGTCAGCCGATCATCGAAGCCAACGGCCTCGTCAAGCGCTACGGAACGCTGGCCGCCGTGAATGGCGTCGATCTCACCGTCCTGTCGGGCGAAATCTTCGGCATCCTCGGACCGAACGGCGCTGGCAAGACCACCACCCTCGAGATGATCGAGGGCCTGCGCCAACCCGACGCCGGCACCATCATGGTCGCCGGGTATGACACGCGGAGCCAAACCGAAGAGGTCCGCCGCGCCATTGGCGTACAACTGCAAACCACCGCGCTCTTCGACTATCTGACCGCCTCCGAGCTGATCAAGCTCTTCGCCGATCTCTACAGCGTCGATTCCTCACCCGCGCGGGTGGAACACTTGCTCGGCATGGTCGGCCTGCTCGACAAGCGCAACGCTCAGGCCAATCAGCTCTCCGGTGGCCAGCAGCAACGCCTCTCGATCGCGCTTGGGCTGGTCAACGATCCGGTGGTGGTCTTCCTCGACGAACCAACCACCGGGCTCGATCCCGGCGCGCGCCGTGAGCTCTGGCAAACCGTGCGCGACGTGCGCGACCAGGGTTCCACGGTCGTGCTTACGACGCACTACATGGAAGAGGCGGAAATCCTCTGCGACCGGATTGCAGTCATGGACCGCGGCAAGATCATCGCGCTCGATACGCCGGTTGGCCTCATCGAGGCAATCGATGTCGAGGCCACCATCTCCGCCCGCATGCGGGACGGTGCGCTCGATGAGCGCCAACTACGGGAGATCCCCGGTTCCCGCGATGTGTCGGTCAATGGCGATCAGCTCGAGCTCCGCAGCGACAACCCGCAGCTCACCCTGATCGGTCTCCTGGAAGCCGCCCGCGCCAACCATGTCGAGCTCACCGAGCTCCGCAGCAACCAGGCATCGCTGGAAGATGTCTTCTTGACGCTCACCGGCCGCACGTTCGAACCCGAGGCCGAGCAAACCGATGTCGATGACACCGAACCCAAACGCCGCTTCTGGCAACGGAGAAAGGCGGCGTAGATGACCTCGTTTCTTTCCATGATCACGTCGTTCCTGAAGATGACGGTGCGCAACCGCACCGCGCTCTTCTGGAATCTCGTCTTCCCGGTTATCTTCATCCTGGTCTTCGGCACGGTCTTCAACAACGATCAGTTCAACTCCGATGTTGGGCTCACCGGCGCCCCGTCTGAGTTCCATTCCGCGGTCGCGCAGGCTCTGTCACACACCGATATCTTTTCGGTTACCACCAGCGAAGACACGCAAGACGAGCTGGATGAGCTCAAAGACGGCAACCGCGATGTCGTGCTCGTCTTTGGCGACGAACCTGCAGGCGGCGGCTTTCCGACCGTCCAGCTCTATTACGACGAAGCCGCCGGGCCGAACGCGCAAATCTCGATCAACGCCATCACCCAGGTGCTGAACTCGATGGCGCAGGGTCCCAGTCCGGTCACCATCGAAGCGCAACCGGTCGAAACGCTCGACATCTCCTATATGGACTTTCTGCTCCCGGGCATCCTGGCGATGTCGATCATGAACGCCGGCGTGATCGGGCTTTCGACCTCGTTCGTCACCTTCCGCGAGCGGGGCATCCTGCGCCGGATCAAGATCACGCCTTTCCCGCTTTCCAGTTTCATCACCGCCCGGGTCATCTCCCAACTCATCGTCGCGGTGCCCCAGGCGCTGATCCTCTATCTGATCTCACATTTCCTGTTCGATGTCGATATCCAGGGGAGCATCCTGCTGGTGGTCCTGTCGATCTTCATTGGTTCGCTTGCCTTCCTGGCCATTGGCTTCGCCGTTTCCAGCATCGCGCCCAATGTCGAAGCTGCGGCCAGCTACTCCAATCTGATCACCTTCCCGATGCTCTTCCTCTCCGGGGTCTTCTTCGATATCGATTCCGCCCCGAGTTGGCTGGCTCCGATCACCAAGCTGCTCCCATTGCGCTATCTGGTCGATGCGCTGCGCGAAGTCATGACCCGCGGCAAGGGGCTGGACGCCATCTGGATGGATTGGGTCATCCTCGGCGCCACCGCCCTGGTCTCGGTCCTCATCGCGATCCGCTTCTTCCGCTGGGACGCCCGCTCGGTGTAGGGGAGAGGCCAGAGTCGAGAGTCCGGAGTCCGGGGCCCGGAGTCCAGGGAGACGAACGCGGCTGCCGGCTCGTTCTGCGTGCTGCCTGCCGCGTGCTGCCTGCTTCCCCTGCGTCACAAATCGGAGCGCTTGCAGTCTATCCCTGTGAACGGTATGTATCTGGTAGCAGTCTCGGAGCACTCGGGTGAGCACGCTGCAGGCACGGACGATGGCCATCGATCGCCCTCGAGATGCCGAAATGACGGACCGTCAGCTGGTCGAGCGGGCATTGGCCGAACCAGCGGCGTTCCTCGAGATCTTCCAGCGGTACCGGGATCCCGTTCACCGCTACTGCCATCGCTGCCTCGGTAACCGCGAATCCGCCGAGGATGCCGCGCAAACCACCTTCATGCGGGCCTTCGCCAATCTGAAGTCGTGCAAGGACCGGGATCGCTTCCACTCCTGGCTCTTCACCATCGCGCACAACGTCATCGTCGACGCCTACCGGTCATCCAAACAGTCTGCCTCGATCGACTGGGCCGAGGAGATTGCCGACGAAGCAGCATCGCCCGAAGACCAGGCGATCGCAGCCACCGAGATGTTGCGGGTCACCGAGCTACTCGACAAGCTGCCCGATCTGCAACGCGAGGTCGTGGAACTTCGGTTGCAAGGACTGACCGACAAGGAAATCGCCAGCATTCTGGGCAAGAGCCACCAGGCGATCAGAGCAGCGCAATACCGGGCGCTGCTTCAGCTCAGAACACTCGCGGGTATCGACTCCGCCAAAGGATCAGGTCATGTGGAGAGATAAGCCGGTATCGGAATCGGAATCGAATCGCGTTGCGCGCTACTGGGACGACCTCGTGACCGGCAACCTGGGGATCGGGCGCCCGAATGCGGATAGGGACATCGACCCAACGCTGGCGCAGACCATCGCGTGGCTCGAGCGATTCGATGACGCGCAGCCGGCGGCCGCGGAGTTCTCCCGCACCTTCGAAACGCAATTTCTGAACTCCGTGGGCGCAGTCTCGGCCCCGAACGCGGTATCCCGTGGAACGCTGGTCCCCCTACCGCGTGATTCGGGCGGCTCTCAGCGCAACGGCATCGGTTCTCCGCGCACGGTATCCAGGCAATCGCTCCGGCTCGACCAACACGGAGGCGCCCGGCAGTGGGTGCTGGCATCGCTGGTGGCTGCGGCGCTGATCGTCGTTTCACTGATGACGATCTATCACGTGGTCGAACGCCACGCGGGGCCAGAACCCACACGTGTCATCCTGGCGCCCTCGTCGGCGCTCGACGTGCCGATGGATCGCGGCAACGCCGCGCGAAGCGGGGTCATGCCCGGCCCTGAGGTTACAGGCGATTTGACGGTGCGCTGGAGTTTCGTAGCGGGCCGGGACGGCATCAGCGCCCCAGTGGTGGTCGGCGACAGCCTCTTCGTAACCAACTGGTCGGACCCCATCGGCGCCACCGCAGATCAGGGCGCCATCATTGCCATCGACGCCACGACTGGCGCCGAACGCTGGCAATTCCCGACCGAGCATCCGACGGGTGCGGCCCCAGCCGTTGCGGGGGGAATCGTCTATGCCGGCGATGCAGGGGGAGTCGTCTATGCCCTCGATGCCCAAACCGGCGAGGAGCACTGGCGGCGCGACCTGCAAACCGGCTGGACCTCGGAACCGGTGGTGATCGGCGATCTGGTCATCATCGCGACAACCTCGTACCAGTCTCCGATCCATGTGGCCGTCCAGGAGAACACGGTCGTCGTTGGCAGCGGCCTGGTGGGACAACCCGCGGACGGGTTCACGCTCTATGCCCTCGACCGGCGTTCCGGCGAGGAACGCTGGCATGCCGGTGACGATCGCGCTGGACAACCAGAGCTCGTTGCCTTCGACATGGAGAGCGGTGCGGCGCGATGGCAGTTCGCCATGCCATCGCTCGAATCCGGACCCGCCATTACCGGCCGATCTGTCTATGCCGGAAGCACGCTCGACGGCACGATCTACGCACTCGATCTCATCTCGGGTGAAGAACTTTGGCGAACGCCGATCGACACAGATCTGCCACTGAACTCCTCTCCGGCTGTGTCGGGTGGACGGGTGTACGTAGTTGCTGCGTCTGGCATGGTCATCTGCCTCGATGGCGCTTCCGGTCAGGTGCTGTGGCAAGCGAGCACCGAGCATGCAAGTGTGAACGGTTCTCCGGTCGTCGTGGGAACCACGGTCTATGTCGTCGATACCGAATTTGGTGTGACGGCGCTCTCGGCAGTCGATGGCTCCGTGCTCTGGAGTGAGCAACTCGAGCTCACCGGTCAGGTTGCCGCGTCCCCAATCGTCGTCAACGGCGCGCTTTACATTGGCACCTCGCTCGAAGACAGCACGGCCATCGCCGCCACGCTTTGGGCGCTTGTGGGCTCCAATGGGAGGTGATCCACATGTATCACCGAGCCACCGCCGTTGCATTGATGCTGGCGCTGCTCAGCGGATTCGCCCTCGCCCAGCTCTGGTCGCTTGATCCGGTTCGCTTGCGTTCGATCCAATCGGTTCCCAGTTCTCAGGTGGAGGCAACGACGCTGGCGTTCTACCAGGGGATGAATGACTATCTCGACAGTGGGAGCGACGACGCGCTACGCAAGATGCTCCACCCGGCGTTTGTGAGCCATCAGTCCGGTGGCTTGGCCACTGGCAATGAAAAGAGCCTGTTCCAACAGCTCGATGCCATCAAGCAGCATTTTCCCGGTCTTCGAATCGAACCGCGAATAACGCCAATCAGCGGTACTGCTGCCTCTGTCACCCTCGATTGGAATCATGCCGCGCGGACCGAATTCGCGGGGATCGTCGTAGAACCGCACGAGCTCATCGGCCGATTGGATCTGCTGCGGATCGAGCGCGGGTTGATCGTGGAGCGCTGGTCGTCCGCAGTTCTGGCTGGGCAACTGGATACGTTTCCCGCTCTCTCGCTCACGTTGCCGGTTGCACTGGATACGTTGGCCGCCCGCGTGCGGCAAATCCCGCTTCTGGGCGACCACGAACCGACTGCCAGCCGATTCGGACACCTGTTGCTGATCGATCTATCGGGCGATGCGTTCCTGGAGGTCACCGATCCAGCGTCCATCCCAGCCATGATTTGGAAGCAACATCGCGGCCGCGTCGCCGACCCGGCGCCAGTCGAAGCCGGAGCGGTCGTGGCGCTCGGTCAGATGGACGCAGTGTTTGTGCCCGCCGGGGCAACGTTCCGCATGTGGGACGCCGGAGATCAGAATGCCGCGCTGATCGCGCTCGAATTCGGGCCGTCGATATCCGGCGAAACTCGCCCCAAAGGTTCGCTGCTGGCGGATCTGCACACGACCCTCTGGAGCGGGATCGAGTTGAAGAAAACCGGAGATCGCCTGACCTTGTCGTTCGGCCGGGCTCAACTACTGCCCGAGTCGACGATTGCCAACCCAGAGGTGGGCGGAATCGAGCTTGCCTGGGTCGCCAGTGGTGAGATCGACATCACCCGATCATGGGGAGAGGTGCGTATGCGCGCCGCGAGCGGGCTGCGTTCCCAGCTCATCGACAATCACGGGGTTCTGCGTGCTGACGACACCAGCGCGGCCGGACCCGGAGCGAATGTCTCGTATCAGGCCGATGAAACGCTTGCCTCCACGGTTTGGATCTTCTCACTCGTGGCCACACCGGATCCCCCGGACACCGACGCGGAGGGGACTCCTGCCGCTCCGGCGGCGCTCCCAACCCCGCCGCCGCCACGAAACATCTCGTAGCCCACGCCTGGTTTCTCGCTGCGGATGGTCCGTGCGCCGTCCAGTGAGTCAGCTCGCGGGCGTGGCCAATTGGTCATCCACCGTTCGCCAATTGGCAATATTCCAGAAGAGCGGCTCCCACGTGCTGGGAGCGACATTCTCCGTTACGAGCCGATTGCTCACCGCGGCGATTTCACCCGGCTGCGCGATCAGCGGCACGACCACAAAATCGTTGACGATCAGGTCGTTCATCTGAACAAGGAGCTCGGCCGCGCGCTCGGGATCGGTGGTGGCCGCCGCTTCATCATACAGAGCGTCGAACTCCGGGTTGACGTACCGCTGGAGGTTGAATCCTTGCCAGTCGTTCGCCTGTTGCGCGACATTGCGGTTGTCGATGCCGGCATACCAGTCCTGGAAATAATCGAGCGGAAGTGGCGACATTACCGAACTCGAAAACATTTCGATGTCGCAATAAAAGTGGGTGTAGGACAGAAGATTCTCCGGGTCGGGATCGAAAAAGACATCCCCTGGCACCTGACCGGGCTCGACCTCGATGCCAATTGCTTCCCAGCCAGCCTTGACCACTTCCTGCGTTTCCGCGCGCCACCGCTTGAACACCGTGAGGCCGCTCACCGACGTGTAATAGGACACGGCCAACTTGATTCCATCCCTGGACCGTTTGTCTCCATCCCGGACCCATCCTGCCTCGTCCAACAAACGATTGGCCGCCTCCAGATCGAAGGTGTAGGAGGTATTGGGCGACTCGAGCGCAGGAATGCCGGACAGAATGTTCGCCGTCGGTTGCGCGAGCTTGTCAGCTCCAAAGGCTTCACGAGAAATCTTCTCCCGGTCGATGGCCAGAGCCATGGCCTGGCGTACGGCCTGGTCGGTCAGGAAAGGATGGGGAGCGGCCAGGCTCGACCGCTCGCCTTCGATCTCCCGATGCGGATCGGAAAAGTTGAACAAGATGCGCTCGACCGCGGTTGGCGATCCCGCAATCACGCGCCCCTTGCCGCCCTCCACTTCCATCTGTTGCAAATTCGCAGTCATCCCAATCAGGCCGGAAGCTACATCCCAATTGCCGTCCTGCAAGACCGCCTGCGCGGCAGACGCGGTGTCTCCGCCGGCCTGGAAGCGAACCGACGCAAAATAGGGCTTGTTCGGCTCTCGATAGCGGTCATTGATCGTGCACGCAACATATTCGCCCGGAACAAAGGCTTCCACCTTGTACGGACCGGTGCCGATCGGATTGGTCGCGAACTCCGCATTGACCGCTTCCGAAATCCCGTCGATCCAAATGTGTCGGGGAACGATGGCGCCAACGTAGGAGCCAGCTATCGGGTCGAACCAGGCCGGGTTGGGTTGCGCGTAGGTCAACTCGACTGTCGTGGCATCGACCGCTTCGATGCTCCGGATGGGCTCCCAGCGATACCCTTCCGTCGCCACCGTCGATTCGTCCCTCACCCATTGCCAGGTCCACACCACGTCATCCGCGGTGAACGGCTCGCCATCGCTCCAGACGATGTCGTCCCGCAACTCGAGGATGACCTTGGTGAGATCCTCGGACAGGCCGCCGTTCTCCTGCGTGGGTACCCTGGTGACGAGCGTCGGCAGAAGCGTGCCGTCGAAGGCATACGACAGCAGCGGCTCCAGGATCAGAGATGAAACCCGGGCAGCGGACGGCAATCCCTCCCAGAGATGGGCAACCGCGCAGTTTGGTGCAAACCATTCGCGCACTTTCAGTTCACCGCCGCTGCCCCTGAGCTGTCCCTCCGTGCCGAACGACGGTCGATCGGCAGGAGTATGAGGCGCGGATGCCTCGACCGCCGGTCGCGAATTCACCAGCGCGAGCGTCAGCGGGGCGCACACGCCTAGCGCAGCAGCCCGAACGACAAACGCGCGTCTGGTCATTTCCCCACGACAGAGTGCCTGGTAGATGGAGGAGAGATCGTTGCCCTGTTGGACCATGGCGCACCTCGAGTTGGAAACGCACCTGACAATGGCTTCGTGTGGATGCCCATCATTGTCCCAGACCCCCAACCCGATGTCTACGTAAATTTTGTGAGGAATAGGTCATGACGATCGTGCCGTTAGGCGGCCGGGGAGGGGAATCCGTTCGGCGCCAGAACGCCGCGCTCCGTTCCCTGAGATGATCATCCAGGCGCCGCCGCCGCGGTCTGCTTGGCCGAGAGGCTTGCAGGTTCGACAGTCTCGAGTTCGACGGCATGTGCAAGAAATGCGCTCCGCGCGATTTTCGCCGAGAAACGGAATACATGCACAAAACATATTCTCACGCATGCAATACATCTACAAAATAGTCATAACTGGCTTGACATTGCAAGGAATGGAGAGATACTGAAATTGCCTGGTTTTTCCAGGCAGGCCGTGGGTCCTTCCCCTTTCTTCACACTACCCCCATGGAGGCCTTCATGAACACTTCCCCACGATCACAGGACAAGAAGAAGCGAGGCATGAACCCACCGAGGATGGGTCCAGCCAGCGCAGGCACTGGCATGAGCTCGAGCGGCTCGGGCATGGAGATGCCTTCGAGCGGCGCGGGTACCGGAATGGGCGCGGGCGGTTCCCGGACAGGCATGGGCGGAACGCAGCGCGCAGACCTCCCCACCCATCGATCGTGCGCGACGATGGATGTCCATGCCCGCTTGATGCGAACCGTGCCACGGTACGCGGTAGAGCGCGCTCAAATCGAGCAAACAACGCTCGAGTTCCTTCGAGCCGACGACGATACATTGAGTTCTATGGCGCGGGCAGGAGGATGCCGTATTCCGGTCGTCGTGCATGTCGTCTGGAATCAGCCGGATCAGAACATCTCCGATGCCCAGATTCATAGCCAGATCGACGTCTTGAATCGCGACTTTCAGATACTCAATCCAGACATCTCGACCGTACCTGGCGCATTTCAAGGACTGATCGGCAATCCAAATCTCGAGTTCTTTCTCGCCACGCAAGCTCCAGACGGGAGCCCAACCGACGGCATCGTGCGAACACGGACAAATCAGACGTCGTTTGTCGACGATGACAAGGTGAAATCCAGCGCCACGGGAGGCTCCGATGCGTGGCCAGCAGACCGCTACCTGAACATCTGGGTGTGCCAGCTCTCCGGTGGCTTGCTCGGATACGCGCAATTCCCGGGCGGTCCGGCCGCCACCGACGGTGTGGTCATCACCCATACCGGTTTCGGCACCACTGGAACAGCGAGCCCGCCGTTCCATCTCGGCCGCACTGCGACGCATGAGATCGGGCACTGGCTCGACCTCTTCCATATCTGGGGCGACGATGGTGGCGCCTGTACCGGTACCGACCAGGTCTCGGACACACCTAACCAGGGGGATGCGAATGTCGGCGTCCCGACATTTCCCAAGATAAGCTGCAACAACGGACCGAACGGTGACCTGTTCATGAACTACATGGACTATGTCGACGACCCGGTCATGGTCATGTTCACGCAAGGGCAGGTCGCAAGGATGCAGGCTTGCCTCGCCGGACCGCGCGCTTCGATCTGCAGTGGCCAGGTCGGCGGCGCGCCATCTGCCTCGGGACCAATCGTGGCCTGGGGCTCCGACCGGCTCGATGTCTTCGTCATCGGGACCGATAGCGCCCTCTACCACAAGTGGTGGGATGGGTCCAATTGGGGACCCTCGGTGACCGATTGGGAGTACATGGGAGGCATCTGCATGAGCCAGCCCGAAGTCGTTGCGTGGGGACCAAATCGGCTCGATGTCTTCGTCCTGGGAACCGACAGCGCCCTCTGGCACAAATGGTGGGATGGGTCCAGTTGGGGACCGTCGGTGACTGATTGGGAGTCACTCGGCGGAATCTGCACCAGTCGGCCCGAAGTCGTCGCATGGGGACCCAATCGGCTCGATGTCTTCGTCGTGGGGACCGACAGCGCGCTCTGGCACAAATGGTGGGATGGGTCCAATTGGGGACCGTCGGTGACTGGTTGGGAGTCGCTCGGCGGAACCTGTTCCAGCCGGCCAGAAGTCGTCGCTTGGGGGTCCAACAGGCTCGATGTCTTTGTGCTCGGCACGGACAACGCGCTTTACCACAAGTGGTGGGATGGCTCGGCCTGGGGCCCGTCGGTAACCGGATGGGAGTACATGGGCGGGACCTGTTCCAGTCCGCCACGCGTCGTCGCGTGGGGCCCGAACCGGCTCGATGTTTTCGTGCTGGGGACTGACCATGCCCTCTATCACAAGTGGTGGGATGGGGCGGCTTGGGGACCGTCGGTAACCGATTGGGAATACATGGGCGGCACCTGTCTCGGCGAACCAGGGGTCGTATCGTGGGGCAGCGATCGCCTCGACGTCTTCGTGCTCGGTACCGATAACGCCGTCTGGCACAAGTGGTGGGACGGATCGGCCTGGGGCCCGTCGGTAGTCGACTACGAGTACATGGGCGGCATCTGCACGAGTCGGCCAGAAGCGGTTGCCTGGAGTGCTAACCGACTCGACCTCTTTGTCACCGGGACCGACCACGCGCTCTGGCACAAGTGGTGGAACGGCTCCGCCTGGGGCCCGTCGGTGACCGACTGGGAGTACCTGGGCGGCACGATTTCCGACTTCTAGCGGGTTGTCGGACACTGCGAACGTGACATCGGGATCCGCTGGCGCGCCGTCGTCAGCGTTTCCCGATGTCGATCGCCGGAGGATCGATCCTGATGCTCTATCTTGTGATCTCCGAGACCCCGGCCCAGCTTCGCGCCGCTGCCGGCAAGGACGTCGCCCCGTTGCATTGGACTCAGCTTGCGGACCGCACGGTGATCTGGTCCGACACGGATGACCGCAGGGCGTTTCGAAGCCACGCCCGGAACACCGGCATTGCCATCGCCAGCGGCGCCCTCGATCAATCGAGCGGCCGACTCGCGCTTGTCATCCAGGTTGGAGCCTCGTTTCAGCGCGAATTCCCCGATGTTCCAGTCGTGGTCGACAAGGGTCGCCACCTGATCGTCGATCTCGATTCCCAACAGCTTGCGCGGCTGACCGATCGATCTGGCGATTGCTGGGTGGTTCGCCCAATCCCGGTCGACACGGCAGTCCTCAGAACCATCGAGGGCGACCGCCGTGCGGCAGATCAACGGGTCCAGCACGTGGTGGATGCCGTTTCCCCCTCGACCTTCCGCTCCGCACTGGATACGTTGGTGGGTTTTGGCACCCGGCATTCGTTGACGACCCAGTTCACCAACGCCGCCAATTGGGCTCAGAACCAACTGAGCCTCCTGGGCTACAGCGTCCAGTTGCAGACGATTGCGGTTGGCGCGGGCACAAGCTTGAACGTCGTCGCCGATCGACCCGGAAATGGTGTCGGAACTCGCAATCTGGTGATCGTCACCGCTCATCTGGATTCGATCAACGCGGCTGGGGGTATCAGCGCGCCGGCGCCGGGGGCCGATGACAACGGAAGCGGGTCAGCGGGCGTGCTGGAAATCGCGCGGGTGCTTGCCGGGCAACCGTATCAGCATGACCTGCGGCTCATTCTTTTCGGCGGAGAGGAACAAGGACTGCATGGCAGCATCCAGTACGTCAGCACACTCCAATCCGCCGAACGCGCGCGAATACGAGCAGTTATCAACATGGACATGATCGGCACCCGGAATACGGCCTCACCAACCGTACTGCTCGAAGGCGCGGCAATCTCACAGACGGTGATGGATGCGTTGGCGGCAGCTGCCTCGACCTATACCAGTCTGATCGTGGAGACATCGCTCAACCCATTTGCGAGCGATCATGTGCCATTCATCAATGCCGCGATACCCGCGGTACTTACCATCGAGGGTTCTGATTCGGCAAACACCAACGTTCATACCGCGAACGACACGCTGGTCCACATCGACAACAGTCTCGCGGTCGAGATCTTGCGGATGAACGTTGCCACGATTGCATCGCTTGTTGGTCTGGCGACTGAATCCCCCGACATCGCTCCAGTGTCTGGACCGGTTGTCGCCTGGGGTGCCGATCGCCTGGACCTCTTTGTCACTGGCACAGACTCCCGCGTCTACCACAAGTGGTGGGACGGCTCGTCGTGGCAGCCTTCGACAACTGATTGGGAGTCGCTCGATAAACCATAATTGGCTGGAGAAGTCGACAGAAGCCACGAATCAGCGTGAAAACTCAACTCCAAACCAATTGCACGAGGGCCATCTGCTCGGCCATGTGAGAGGAACACCCATGTCATCGCCACCGCGGGACACGCTGCAGCATTGGGTTCGCGCCCAGGAGGAAGACCAGGCAGACCTGACCGTGTATCGACCGGCGACCTATCCACTTCCCCCGGCACGGGGTCGAGCAGGATTCGAGCTGTTGCCAGACGGAGAAGCTGTGTACTACGGCATTGGACCCACCGACCGTATGGAGACAATCCGCGGACGTTGGGTCTTCGAGGCGCCCGCTCGGCTCCAGATCGAGCTTCCCGGCAGCCGCATCGGAAACATCTCGATGGAAATCGTCTCGGTCGAACCGAACCGCCTTGTCGTCAGGCAATCCATGTAGCTGGTTCGGTCGATCGCGATCGCCACGCTGAGATGCCAGAAATCGCAGCCGGCATCCCGAGTGCGGACACCACCGTCGTTTTCCCGTAGAATGGGGAAGCACCCAAGTTTTCCGCTTGCGCAGACGAAATGCGCCGGTCACACGCGTCGGAAGATGAAAGGAGCCAACGGTGACACGTTTCATCTCTCACTCGGTCGGGTTTGCCCTCTTGCTGGCAGTGGTTGCCGTGCCGATGGTGGCGCGCGGAACGACCGCCCAGGATGCAACGCCGTGCCCTCCCATGACGGAGGAAGAAGCCGTCGCCTGGGCAAACACCTACTTCGGTGCATGGAACTCGCACGACCCTGCCCAGGTCACCGCGCTTTACGCGCCCGACGGTATTCATCATTGGGGTATCGGCGCAGATAGCGAAGGCTCCGAAGAGCTTGCCGCCTCGCTCGAAACGTATTTCGCCGCTTTTTCCAGCCTCCACTACACCGTTGACAGAGTGTGGCTCGCGGACGACACCGTTATCATCCGCTGGATCGCTATCGGCATCCAGGAAGGCGACCTCATGGGTGTACCCGGCTCACTCGATACCGTGACGTTTACCGGTATCAAGGTTCTGCAGCTCAATTGTGGGCTTGTGGTCGAGACGTGGTCAGAGGCCGATCACTTCAGCCGCCTCGAGCAAATGGGACTCATCCCCATTGGCGCCGATGCGGAAGCCACGCCCACTTCCTGAACATCGTGGTCCCGAGGATGAGCCCGGTACGCCGGATGCTCGTAGCGACAAAAGGTTCGAAGGAGGTCACCGGTGCGGACAATTTACCGATCGATTGCGGCGTTGCTCACCATATGTGCATGCGCAGGATTGTTTGGCAGTTCTCAGATTGTTGCCCAGGACGCAACTCCCTGCCCGCCTTTGACCGAAGAGGAAGCGGCCGCCTGGGCGACTGCCTACTTCACGGCCTGGAACTCGCACGACTCCGCGCAGGTCACCGCCCTCTACACGCCGGACGCCATCCATCACTGGGGCATCGGCGTCGATAGTGAAGGCTCCGAAGAGTTCGCAGCCGCCCTCGATGCCTTCTTTGCCGCCATCCCGGGAGTTCGCGGCACGATCGACCAGGTTTGGCTCGCGGGTGACACCGTTATCATCCGCTGGATCGCCATCGGCATCCAGGAAGGCGACTTCATGGGTGTTCCAGGTTCGCTGGACACGGTCACCTGGACGGGCATCAATATCATGCGGCTCGACTGTGGCCTCGTGGCCGAGAGCTGGTCGGAAGCGGATCACTTCGGCCGCCTCGAGCAAATGGGGCTCATTCCCATCGCGCCCGAAGCGGAGGCCACCCCCGCCGCCTGATCGTTGAGGCCATCCCAGTCTCTGGTTCATCAGAAGAGCGTCTGGACAAACTGTCCAGGCGCTCTTCGCTCAGCATTCGAGCAGAAGCCCAAACCGGCAAATCCAACACCCAAAACCGCTTTCACATCCGTCCGCCTGTGAATACATCCTTCGCGGCATAGCCATTTCGGCAGTCTGGGGCGAAGGTTGTCTCGGCAACGGTGGCCGGCCGCTCGTGCATCAGAGATCGCGCTCATGGTTCACATGCTCATCATTCGAGCCAACGGATCGATCGCCCGCGCGCGCGCGGAAGACGAGCTCGCGCGGGCGTATCGCGACGAGAACGCCTCCGTCTGGGTTCACTTCGATCGACGGCCGAACCCTGAAGATCTCGAATTCCTGAGTGATCTGTTGGGACTCGGCGAGCTTGCAACCGAGCATCTTTCCCGTACGCATATCGGACCGCGCGCCTCACGGTTTCAGACATACATGCTGACGGTCTTCTACGATGTCACGCTGTCGGACGATACGTCCCAACTCGAGAAACGGGAAGGCGTGCTGCTCTTCTCGACTCGTTATCTCATCAGTGTGCTCGATGGCGCCTCGCCGCGTATCGCGCAAGTAACCGAGCACGTCGACCGCGCCCTGCGGCGCTATGGTGTCGAGATTGCAGCCATCGTCTTTGCCCTGTTGGAATCCATCGCCGATCACTACCTACAGGTCGTCAAAGAAGTTCGCCAGCGGGTGGAAATACTCGAAGAACGTGTCTTGCAACAGGAACAGCAAGAGGCGATCGCCGACCTCTACCAGCTCCGCCGGCAACTGATCGCCTTGCGGCGGGTCATCGCGCCGGAGGCCACGCTCATTGGTTCGCGAGAGACGCCAAACCCCTTCGTGCTCAATCCGGACCTGCAAGACGGAGCGCTCGATATCAAGCACAAACTGCAGAGCGCGGTGGATGAGATCGACCAGGATCTGAGTCTCCTGCCCGACATCCTGACGACCTTCGAATCGCTCAAATCCGACAATCTGAACCGCATTCTCAAGCTGCTGACGGTTTGGTCGATCATCCTCACAGCCGTCGCCCTCTTTCCCACCATCCTGGGTATCAGCCTGTCCCGCGAGCCAAGTGTCTCACCCTACATTGGCTATCTCGTTTCGGTGGTCACCATGGTGTTGGTTGGCGGAGCGATCTGGTACGCCTTCAAACGCCGTGGCTGGATCGACTGACCGGGACCCCAGGCCAAATACATCCTTTGCGCCATGGCCCTCCCGCGCCGTACACCAGATAGTAGGAATGGATGCAGAGCATTCCCGATCGCAAGGGCGATCGACGTCCAACCAGTAAAGGCATTCTCACCATGGCCGCTGATCCCATCAGCACTGCACGACCTGACGAAATCGAAGCGCTATTCGTCCAAACCGCGTCCGGTATGTCCTACGCCGACGGCGTTCTGACCCTGCACGGTCTCACACCGACCGCGCTCATGTTCTCCGACCGGCCCGACCGCGTCACCGGCCACATTCCCTCCGGCGAGTTCATCGATTCGTGGGGACAAGGGGAGGACAGCTTCGCCTCCAATCCGCCGAATGCTGTGCTCTCGATCTTCCAATCCGATCACGTCCAGGACGTGGTCGTCGTGCTGACGCATCCCGAGTTGTCGGGGACCACGCTCACTTATGGCGTCGACATTCTCGACGGCGATATGCCCGCCGCCGGCGGAGAATCCGCGCTCTTCATCGATGTCATTGGGCGCCCGCTCTCGCCAGTCTCGGTTGCGGGAATGCACCGGCGCGACCGCCGCGCCGCCCGGCGCATGGGCCGCTTCTAGGCAACCCCATTCCGGCGGCGCGCGCGTCCAGGTCCGCGCCGCTACCTTCCACGCCGCCGGCAAGACGGCGACGCGCGACCGATCCGGGTTCCGCCCCCGGATCGGTCTTTCTCCGCATGTGCGTTGGTTGGCGCCCAGGTCTGCCGCGCGGTATGGCAGACGCGCATGTGGGGAAGGTTCAGGTCATTCTGGAAAGCGCTTCGCGCAATGGCTGTTGCGAGACGGCGATATAGCCACGCTCCGGATTGTCCAGCGCGGCGATCAGCACGATCACGATCGAGAACGACAATGCCAGCGCGACGAGCACCCAGGTCCGCTGCGAGTTGGCTATCGCGGTCTGGTACCCCACCGAGAACATCGCAAAGCCAACCAGCAGGTAGAGCATGATCCATAACTCGTTCGGCAACCGCGACTCCACGGCAACGGTCACCCGCGTGGCAAACACCTCATTCATCTGGTTGAGCGAATCGACATAGAGCGCAGAGATATCGGAATTGTCGCCGGCGCGCACATTCGCCACCGCAATTTCCCAGAGTTGTGATTGGATGGCTTCGAGCTCGCCGATCTTGGCCGGGAGATCGGCCATATTGTCGGCGTTGCTCACAAAAATGAGGGTGTCGACGTAGGTTCGGAAGAGATCCTTCGACTCGTTGCCCATCGCCTCTGGCAGAAAATCCGTTCGATCGTAGGCGGTGCTGATCGCGTTCGCCTGCTCCTGAACGAGCTCCCGGCGGGTGTCATATCGATTCGAGACGATGCCAAAGGTGAATGCCAGAACGAAAGCCAGCAAGGCCAGCACCGTACCGGCGATAGCGGAAACCGGAGCCTCTTTCTCCTCTTCTCGTCTGCGGCGCGCTTCCTTGCCGACCAGGTACCCCAGCTCGATGATGCCCAGCACGATGACCACCGTGCCAATGAAGAGAAGCCAAAGCGGGATGTCATCCATGGTCATCGATCCAACCCCGGGTGCTCTGGGCGTGCGGGGAAGCCCTTCGGTTCGGTCACGCGCTACCCCTGTTTCGTGCTTTCCGCGATCGCGTCGAATCGGAAGGATTTACCACGATCGAGACAACGCGCGCTACTATCGCATGCCGCGAAGAGACGCTCGGCGCCGAAATTCGGCGCCGAGCAATCTTGCTACATGGTTCGGAATCGACCAACCGGGCATGGCCCGAGTCGGCGAACCGAGCGCTGGAGCGTCGCCTGCTTTTGGCAAGCGCGAACCTGCCCCAGCGGCGAATGGGCCCGCTCTTACTGGCGCGCCATCGCCACGCTGAGACGATCCTCTGGCGAAATCAGATGGCTGTGATCGTCGTCGCCGGTATCGATCTGCACCCAGTTGACCTCGCCATTGAAGGCATTGCCGCGCTGGCCGTAGTCGGGTGACACCGGGGAAGCGGTGTCGACGCCGATATCGCAGGTTTCATCGGCCGAGAAGATCATCGCCTGGGTGAGCCCGATCTTCCCTTCGCCCACCTTCTTGCCGTCCACATAGAGCGTGGCGGTGCCACCCTTGCCCAGACCACCGCCATCGTAGGCGAATTCCATGCGCGCCTGGTGGGTGCCGCTGGGGATGGCGCTGTCCGCTTCGGCGAAGAAGTGCTGCACTCCGCAGACGTTGTAGCAATACTTCAGCTTGCCGTCCTTGGCGTAGAGACTCCAACCGCCGATGCTGGCGCCCTGGGAGATGATCACGCCCTCGGCGCCACCCTCGGGCACCTCGATCTCCGCGGTCACCGAGAATGACTTGTTCTTGGTGTTGATGACGCAGTTCTCTCCCAGACGCCCCATGCCGCCGAACAGGATCTGCGACTTGCCTTTGATCAGATTCGGTCGCCCTGCTTGCTCCGGCACCAGACGCTGCGCCCGGCGGTCGTCCATCGGCAGCACGCTGTACTTGACCGCTTCGATCAACCAGAGCCGTTGCAGCTCGGCCAGCTTCTCCGGGTTCTGCTTCGCCAGATTGTTGGACTGGGTCCAGTCATCCGGTCCATAGAGCTCCCAGGTGTCATCGTCGAACGGCACCGGCTGGGCAACCAGATCCCACGGGATGCTGTGCCGGGTGACCGCGGTCCATCCCTGATGGTAGATACCGCGGTTCGCGAACATCTCGAAGTACTGCAAGTCGTGCACTTCGGGCGCATCGGCGTCGTCGAAGGCATACGCCATGCTGAAACCTTCCAGCGGCGCCTGCTGGATGCCGTTGACCATCGTCGGCGTGGGAATGCCGGTCACCTCGAGCACCGTCGGTGCGATGTCGATGACATGGGTGAACTGTGGGCGGATCTCCTGCTTCGCCTTGATCCCCTTGGGCCAGTGCACGATGGTGCCATTGCGGGTTCCGCCCCAGTGCGAGGCGACCTGCTTGGTCCACTGGTAGGGGGTGTCCATGGCATGCGCCCAGCCGACCGCAAAGTGGTTGTACGAATCCGGTCCGCCGAACTCGTCGAGCTTGCCCATCAGGTACTCCGCCGATTCGATGGCGCCCAGACCATTGAAGTTCGCCATCTCGTTGAAGCACCCGTTGATGGTGCCTTCCGCCGAAGCTCCGTTGTCGCCCACGATGTAGTAGATCAGCGTGTCGTCCGTGATGCCGAGATCGTCCAGCGCGGCGAAGAGCCGGCCGACATGCTCGTCGGTGTACTCCATATACGCCGAATAGCATTCCATCTCGCGCCGCAGGACCGGCTTCATATCCTCCGGCATGTCATCCCATGCGGGAATTTCGTCCGGGCGTGGCGTCAACACCGCGTCCTGCGGAATGACACCCAGCTCCTTCTGCCGCGCGAAGGTCTCTTCACGCAGCTTGTCCCAACCTTGATCGAAACGGCCCTTGTTCTTCTCGATCCAGTCCTGCGGAACGTGGTGCGGCGCATGAGTGGCGCCGGGAGCGAAATAGACGAAGAAGGGCTGGTCGGGCGTCAGCGATTTCTGCTGGCGGATCCACTTGATCGCCTTGGTCGTCATGTCGTCGACCAGGTGATAGCCCTCCTCAGGGGTCTTGTCCGGCTCCACCGGAGTGGTTCCTTCATAGAGGGTGGGGTACCACTGGTTGCACTCGCCAGCGACAAAGCCATAGAAGTACTGAAACCCGCTGCCGGTTGGCCAATGATCGAAGGGACCCACCGGGCTGGTTTCCCACACCGGCACCTCATGGCACTTGCCAAAGTGAGCGGTGGCAAAACCGTTCAGCTTGAGAATCTCGGCCAGCGGCGCTTTCTCTTTGGGACGAATCGAGGTGTTGCCGGGCGCGGAGGTGGCGATCTCGGTGATACCGCCCATGTTGACCGAATGGTGATTGCGCCCGCTCAGCAGTGCCGCTCGCGTGGGTGAGCAGAGCGCGGTGGTGTGAAACCGGTTGAACTTCAGACCGCCTTCGGCCAGTTTTTCGGCGGCCGGAGTGCGGCATGGACCGCCAAACGCGCTGGATGAGCCGAAGCCGGCATCGTCGATCAGCACGATCAGGACATTCGGCGCACCAGCAGGCGGGCGCAAGAGCTCGATCGGCGGGAACTTCGAGTTCGGGTCGCTGGCGTCATACGTCGTCAAACCGACATGTTTCGTATCGGCGATCGGCAACGTTTGTCGGTTGATGGTGTCTTTTGGCACGCTCGTTTCCTTTCACGTCATGCATTGCATCGACTATCGACAGTCAGATCGGTGAAAACGAAGAAATAGGGTAGTCGCGCTCCTTTCGAACTAGGCGCCGATACCTGATCGATCGGTGTTCTAGGTTGCTGGGGACGCGGCGGTTGGCGCGGCATCCGCGGCATCCTCACCGGGGAGTGTGCGCCGCTTTCCAAGCGCTCCGGAAACGACCAGCGGAATGATGCTTCCCAGTATCAGGATACCGGCAAGCGCCGCCAAAATATCCGGGTCGTTGTTGAAGGCGATGCCAATGGCCGCAAATACTGGTCCTGCATTCCTGATCGGCGCCAGGGTGGCTGTGGTGGTTCTGGTCTTTTCTGGACCAAAGCTGACCAGGTACCCAACGGCCATCGCCAGGATGGCAAGAACGATCGCGGCGAGCAATGTGCGCGATCCGAGAAGATCGACCAGTTGGCTCCAGCTCCCCAGCAACATGAGCGCCAGCACGACCAACAGGGACATGTTCGAGATTTTGAGCGCGGTGGGCGCCCAGGATTTCGCTTCGTCTTCTCGCGAGTAGCGCAGAAAGAGCCCGATGGCGAACGGAAGCAGCTGCAGGATCGCGACCGTCTTCACCAGCTGCCAGACATCGAGCGAAACGCCTCCGCCCACGTCTGCCCAGGTCAGAATCTTGTTCGCCACAATCGCGAAGGTCACACTGCCCACCGAGGCCAGCAACACCTGCAATGCGGCGCCGAGCACGACCTCTCCTTTTTGGATCATCGCCGTCTTGGCCCCAAACGGACCACCAGGAGATGACGCGAAGAGGATCATGGCGGTGGCCGCTGGCGCCGCAAGGTCGAAGACCTCCGCCACGCCCCATCCCAGCAGCGGCACCACGATCACATTGGCGATCAGGACCGCAACCCACAACTTCACATTGGACAACATGGCTTTGAGCGCGGGAATGGTGGTGGCAAGCCCCGCGCCAAACATGGTGGAAATAATGAAGACCACTACGATGACATTGAAGGCGATCTGCGCGGCTTCCAACTACCGATCCTCCCTGAACACTCGGCTTCGACGTTCCCCGATGCGTCCGCCAATACCGGGAGCCCTCAGCCCGGCCCATTCATGAAGCGCTTCGCTCTCTGTTGTCCGTCGCCGCAGCCACCGTGGCTGCCGCGCAACACGAAACTGCGGCATCGAGAGACCGCAGTCACCATCTTGCGATATCCCTACGCTGCACCAACATGCTCCAAAGGGTGTAATTGCTCCCACCCGTTCGATCGCCCATGGCGGCCGATGCCGCGTTGGGGTCGTCACTACAGTCTGGGCAATCGAAGCTCGTCGTCGCCCGGAACGTCGACCACCATGTGTTTGGGCAGCGGCTCCTCCCATTTCCGGGTAATCGCCAGCAGCCGGACCGTGAATCCCACCAGGAACGCCACTCCAGCGCACACCCAGGTGTTGGAGGTTACGAATGAGTAGGTGAGAATCCAGACCAACCCAGTGAGAAAGGCGATGGTCGTCCACCACTCAGACTGCACGAAGTGCTTCGGTGTCACCCCGCTGCACACGTCGATGAACCACCGCCCAGCCGTCGGACCAACCACGGCCAGCATCAAGCAACCCCACACGGGAAGTCCGACATCGACTCCCTTTTGCGCGCCGACGATGGCGTACCAGGGAAGGGAGAATGCGGTCAAGATCTGGAACGTTCCATGCCGAAACCGTTCTTCCCGGTCGAAGGCGATGAGATAGCCCGCGATCCCGGCAAGGATGCAGAGTGTCAGATAGGCCGGATTCTGCAATGCCGCGGGAACATCGGACACCAACACGTCTCGCGTCACACCGCCGCCAATTCCTCCCAGAATCGCGAACAGCAAGATGCCGACAATCGAGTACTTGCGGTAGTGGCTCGGCTCGCGCACCAGCATGGCGCCATTGAAGGCATTCGTCGTTGCGGCGATCAGGTCGATCGTCGTGAAATTGCCGTACCACTTGAAACCGCCCCAATGGACCGGATTGGTAGCCGCCAGCACCGTATCTGGAATCATCGAAATATCCAAATCCCTCTCCTCCCGGCGCTCAGGCAGCCTGCGCCGCGTGCCCGCCCGCTTGCGCTGCGGCGGCTTGTTGCATGGCCGCCAATGCCTTCATGTCTTCCGCATGATATTCGGCCAGCAGCTTCTCCTCTTCATCCTTCTTCGGGAACATGAAGAAGACGATCGCCCCACCAATCAACACCGCGATGATGCCAGCGGCATAGGCCCATTGATCTCCGTGCAGGAACGCGTCCTGCGCCCCAGCGATGATCGCATCCGAATATTCCGGATATTGCTTCGCGACTGCTTCGGCCGAGGAATACGACTTTTGCAGCTGCGTTTCGACCGAGGCGTTGACCTGCGCGGCGTTGGGCGAGCCGGAAATCGTGGTGGCGACCGCGGCGGCATATCCCGCAGTCAGCAACGCGCCAAAGATCGACTGCATCAACGCCCCGCCCAGGTCGCGTTGCAGATCGGCGGTGCCCGAGGCCATGCCGGCGCGGGTGACCGGCACCGATCCGGTCAACGAATGGGAAGCCGGCGTGCCAGCCAGGCCGACGCCGATGCCCACGAAGATGTAGCCCAGCGCCACCTTCCAATAGGAAATGCCGTCCTTCCAGAGCAGCAGCATGGTGACGAACCCGGCCACCACAAAGACATACCCCAGCAGCAAGGTCATGCGCGCGCCATGCGACTCGACGATCTTGGCCGACCGCGGCGCCACCACCACCATCGCAACGGCAGCCGGCAGGATGGCCATTCCAGCCTCCAGGGTCGAGTATTCGAGCACGTTCTGCAAGAACTGCTGCCCGATGAACATCGCGCCCATCAGCGAGCCAAAGACGATGATGCCGGCCACCGCGGCCACCCAGAAGATGCGCCGCTCCGCCACCTTCAGATCATAGAGCGGGTTCTCCGCTCGTTCCTGCCGGAAGATGAACAGGAACACGGCGATCACCGCAACACAGAAGAGTCCGATCGCCAGCCGGTGCTCGGTCGACACCGGCGCGAAGTTGATGCCAAGGATCAACGATCCGACCAGCACCATCGAGAGGATGCCGCCCAGGTTATCGACCGGCTCGGTGGTCTCATGCACATGCGCCGGCACGTACTTCCAGGCCAGCAAGAAGGCGATTGCCGCCAGCGGCAAAGTCACCACGAAAACCGACCGCCAGCTAAAGTGTTCCAGGAGGAAACCGGCGACCACTGGACCGCACGCGGCAATCGCTCCACCAGTGGCCGACCAGAGCGCGATCGACTTGGTGCGCGCTTGCCCGGTCCAGAGCGCGGCAATCAGCGCCAACGTGGTGGGATAGGCCATACCGGCCGTGATTCCGCCGAAGACGCGCCCAAAGATGAGCACTTCGACCGAACCCGCATACGCCGAGATGAGGCAGGCGGGCACCGAAAGGGCCACCCCGAGCAACAGCATCATCTTGCGGCCATATCGGTCGCCCAGCGCGCCCAGCCAGAGCACCGAGCTCGCAAGACCCAGCGAATAGGCCACCGCCACCAGATTGAGCTGCACCTGTGACGCGTCGAACGCATCGCCAATCGAGGGCAACGCCACATTGGCGACCGAGAGATTCAGGTTCGCAACCGCCGCGACCAGAATCAGCGAGATGAGCACCATCTTCGCATTGTCTGGCCCGCTGGACGGTTGTTCCATGGGAGTTGCCGGGGCCGTCGCGGCGCCCGAATCGGTGTTCGCCATCACATTCTCCTCTCGACCACGGCCGCTCGGCGTTCGAAATTGCGTTTTCACAACGAAGACCGCCGCGCGAGCATGGCCGCCCGGCGTCTCCGCCAGCCTACGGAGCAGACGGTGCAACTGCTATTGCCCAAAGGGTGTAACCCGAGTCGCATCGCCACTTTCGCTCGAAGCAAGAACGCGAGATACTACCGGGGAGGGCAACAATCGATCGACGGGCGGCGACGTCCACAATCCTTGAAGGGATTCGCTCTCACATGCCGCAACCCGAACCTGTCAGACCCGCCCAGTCATCATCGCTAGTGATCGACCGGCGGGGGCTATTGACCCGTTCGGCCGCGCTCGCGTCGAGTGTCGCCGCGTTCGGAGCGCCGGCGGTTGCCGTTCGGACGCAGGACTCGACGCTCACGATCGCATCCAACTGGACGCCGGCCGATCTCGATCCACAGAGCGGCTACGATCCCGGCTCCGGATTGATGCTTTGCGGCATCTACGAGGGGCTGCTCCGGCAAACCGGCGATTCCGGCGCCCAGCTCGAACCATGCCTGGCCGAATCGTGGAGCGCCAACGCGGACTCCAGTGTCTGGACCTTCTTGCTTCGGTCGGGTGTCACCTTTCAGGACGGGACGCCGCTCACCGCCGAGGCCGCACAGGCGTCGTTCGACCGTCAAATGACCCTGAACCGCGCGCCGGCAAATGTGCTCAACCGGTTCGTCTCTTCGCCGGACCAGATCGTGGCCGTCGATGAGCGGACGTTGCGGTTCGATCTGGACCGCTCCTGGCCCAGGTTCGATGTCGCGCTGGCCGCGCCGTTCGGCGCATCGATCATGAATGTCGCGGTTGCCATGGCGCACGACGTGGACGGCGATCTGGGACTCGGATGGTGCCAGACAAACGCCGAGGGTCTCGGGACCGGCCCCTATCGGCTCACCGAGCTCGAACCGCAAAGTCATGCAACGCTGGAACGCTACGACGGCTATTGGGGCGGCTGGAACGATCCGCATTTCGATCGGGTCATCATCCGCGTGGTCGTGGAATCAGAAACCCGCCGCGAGCTGCTCGAGCAGGGCGAGGTCGATCTGGTCGAGAACATCGGGCTCGATTCAGTAGCCGATCTCGAACAGAATCCCGACCTGGTCGTCGACCGCCAAACCCTGATGACCGTGCGCTATCTGGCAATCACCCAGACGGAACCCTTCACCCAACCCGAGGCGCGTCAGGCGCTCTGCTGGGCATTTCCATACGACGAGGTGCTCAGTGGAGTCTTGCTCGGTACCGCCAAACCCGCGTTCGGCGCCGTCAGCCCGAACACCTACGGGTTCTCCCCTCCCAGTCCGGCGTTCACCACCGATCTGGACAAGGCCCGCGGCCTGCTGGCGAGCGCCGGCATTCCCGAGGGGACGCGCATCTGGACCGTTGTCAACTCCGGCAACATCTCGTTGCAATCGGTCGCGGAACTCTTTCAATACAACCTGCAACAGATCGGTATCCAGCTCGACATTGTCGACATGGACTACGGGACCTTCATCGCCATGATCTTTGGTGACCAGCCGGCCGAGGAACGGCCCACGCTCCTGCCCATCTTCTGGGACCCGGACTACGACGATGCCTGGAGCCAGCTCTGGCCGATGGCCTCATGCGACGCATGGAACTCGGGCAACGGCGGGCACTATTGCAACGAACGAGTGGACGAGCTGCTACAGGCTGCCAACGACGCTTCGGATGAGGACGCCTGTCTGGCGGCGCTGGCCGAGGCGCAGCAGCTCACCGGCTATGACGATCCCGTTTCCATCTACTTCGCGCTTCCCGAATGGATCACCGTGCTCCGCGCTGACATCGGCGGTTTCCAGGTCCACCCGATCGTGGGAAGCTACCTCGACTACTACGCGATGTATCGACGGGAATAGGTCCTGGACGTTCTTGCCTATGGAATGGCGCTTACCAAGTCTCAGGTTTGCATACTGTCCCATCGGCATCAGAAAGCAGATTTGGGAACTGGGCGCCTTGCAGCTTGTTCAGCGTCATCTTCCAATACTCCACACCTGGGATCTGCCTGAGACGGTAGGCGACTTCTCTCGGATGCGGATTCACAAGCAGTACAGTCTTGTTCAACTCCTCGGGATCGGCAACGATCCGGACCGGTTCATAGAGATCTGAATCGTTCGAGACGACAATGGCTACATCGAACGCATTACGAAATCCATCAGCGACAAGGAAGGTGGCCAAACTCACATCGGACCCCTTCTCTTCGTTGTGAAGTATCGTCACCCGCTGATACGGTTCGAGCAACGTTGGAAAGCGGCTATCCGGATCGGCGAGATATCGATCCTTGCGGGTAACCGCGTAAGTACCCTCGTGAATTGTTACTTTGGGCAACGTCGCTAGCGCGCGAAAGTACTCCGCCTGCCTCGTCTCAGCCCCAGGATTAAGGGGACTTTGAGAAATCCGAGCAGTAAAGTAGCGTATCCGCTGAATGTCCAGATTTGGAAACATGGCCGCACAGAAGGCCTCGAGATCGAGCCAGCGGCAAGCCCGCCAAGCTTCGGAACGTCCCGAACGAAAGCATCCATAGTAAAAATTGAAGCCGTCGAAATACACGACGGCCCGATTGCGTTGCGACATGGGAAGAGTCTACAAAATGCAGAGGCCACCCGAAGGTGGCCTCCACGCCCTGACCTTGTGTGATCAGGGGATGTACATAATATATACCATGCCCCGGTTCTCTGTGTCAAATTCGGATCGGTACTATTGGGCGAGGAAGTGGACGATTCTGCAGCTCAGACTCAACATGTGCATGAGCGAACGAAAGAGGAACTCGAAATGTTCAAGGACGGTGGATTCATTGGCGTGCTGCTGGTCGGGCTTTGCCTGATCGCCGCCGGCATCATGATCTGGTCGATGGCCACAGACACCGAGCTCACCTACAACGGACCCAGATGGCTTCCATGGATCCTCTTCGTCGTCATCTTCGGCGGTTCGATCTTCGGCATGTACCGCAACTACCGCATGCGCAAGGAGAGCGGCGGCAGCGCCCAATGGCCAAACCCGAACAGCGGTCAGAAGTCCCTGCTCGACCGCATTCGCGGCAAGGGGAAATAGCGGTCTCTAGCGCTTCGTCGCCAAACCGTGCAGCATGACGTGCGTCACCAGCTTGGCGGCTTCATCGGGCGGGGGCGGAACTGTCGTCTGGAATTCGCCTGGGTCATGCGCCAGCGCCATCATCATATGGAAGAACATCATCGCGGCGTGATGCGGGTCGACCGGCTCCAGCTCGCCCCGGTCGATCGCCTGCTGGAAGAGCCCGGCAAAGAGATCCTGCGTCTCCTGTAGCCGCTTGTGCACCTCGGTATGCTCCGCCTCGGGCACATGCTGGAAGAACTCCTTGGCAAGCTTGTACAGCTCCGGCTGGGCAAACTGCTGGTAGTTGACCTGCGCGATCCGCTCCAGTTGCTCGGCGATCGGACCGTCGATCTGGCGCACTTCCGCGAAATCGACGAGCACCCGGTCCATCTCAGCCGCCATCACATCGGCAAGAAGCTCCTCCTTGCTCTTGAAGTGATGGTAGAGCGACGCCTTGCGCAACCCGGTGGCATCGGCAATCTGCTGCATCGAGACGCTGGCATAGCCCCGCTCCACGAAAAGCGCGCGCGCCGTGGCGACGATGCGCTCCCGGCTACTGACCGGAACAGCCGATTCGACGACCACGACATCTTCGAGTTCCGGGATGACCACGGCTGCGAACTGCCTTGCTTGACTTCTCGAAAGTGGACTGATACGCTACCGACCGTTCGGTAGGGTTCCGACCGACCATTCGGTAGGCCGCTGACATGAGTTTACTACGCAATCCGCCGGCGCGTGGCAACGCTGGCCATTACAGGAGCCGCTATGTCGCAATCGCAACCAGTTGTCTCCGCCCAGGGGCTCGAAAAACGCTTTGGAGAAACCCGCGCGCTGCGCGGGCTCGATCTCTCGCTTCCCGAAGGCCAGATCCTCGGCGTGCTCGGCCCGAACGGAGCCGGCAAGACCACCGCCGTTCGCATTCTCACCACGCTTTCCAAACCGGATGCCGGGACGGCGTCGGTCGCCGGGTTCGATGTCGTCCGCCAGCCCCAGGAGGTGCGCTTGCGCATCGGCGTGACCGGTCAATATGCCGCGCTCGATGAGCTTCTGACCGGCCGGGAGAACCTGCATATGATCGGGCGGTTGGCCCGGCTCTCGAAAACCGACGCCGCCACCCGCGCCGCCGAGTTGCTGGAACGGCTCGATCTGGTCGACGCCGCCGACCGGGTGAGCAAAGGCTACTCCGGTGGCATGCGCCGCCGGCTCGATCTGGCGGCCAGCTTGATGGCGAGCCCGCCCATCATCTTTCTCGACGAACCGACCACCGGGCTCGATCCCCGCAGCCGCATGCAGATGTGGGATCTCATCGAGGATCTGGTCAAGGGTGGAGCGTCGATCCTGCTCACCACCCAATACCTCGAAGAAGCCGACCGGCTGGCGGACGACATCGTGATCATCGACCACGGGCTGGCGATCGCGCGGGGAACCGCTGACGCACTCAAGGAACAGGCGGGAGGACAACGTCTGGAAGTGATGCTGGTCCATCCCGAGCAGTTGACCAAAGCGGAACCGGTGATCCAGCGCTTTGGTCATGGTCCGGTGCAGCTCGATGAACGCCGCGGCCGCCTCTTCACCCCTGTTTCCGCCACCGACGGCCTGCTGGCGCAGGTCGTCCTCGCGCTCGATGCGGAGGACATCGCCGTCAACGACCTGGGCGTGCGCAAACCGACCCTGGACGATGTCTTCCTCCAGCTGACCGGACGCGAGCTTTCGATCGAAGAGACGACCGAATCCGAAGTCGTCGATATCAAGGAGCGCCAAGCCGCATGAGTACCGCCGTCTCCACGCCCACCATGGCCGTCTCGCCAGCCGAAGCCTCCGGAACTGGAAGCGGATTCCGCTGGGCCATCTCCGACACCATTCAGATGGTGAGGCGCAATCTGCGCCATATTCCACGTTCGCCCGAGCTACTGCTGGATGTCACCGTGCAGCCGGTGATCTTCACACTGCTTTTCGTCTATGTCTTTGGCGGCGCCATCGAAATTCCGGGCGTTTCCTACGTCAACTACCTGATGGCTGGCATCTTCGTGCAGACGCTCGTCTTTGCCTGCATGACCAGCGGCATCGGTCTCGCCTACGACTTGCAGAAAGGGTTGATCGATCGCTTTCGGTCGTTGCCAATGTCCCGTTCCGCAGTCGTGGCAGGGCGCACGTTGACCGATCTGCTGCGCGGCATGCTCGCGGTTGCCATCATGTTCGTCGTCGGCCTGGCGGTCGGATTCCGGCCGGAAGGCACCGTCCTCGAATGGGCGATCGGGCTGGGCATCCTGCTTCTGTTTTCCTTCGCCTTCTCCTGGATCGGCGTCACCATCGGCATGTTGGTCCGCACGCCAGAAGCGGTACAAGCGGCAATGTTCGTCTTCGTCTTCCCGTTGACCTTCGTCAGCAGCGCGTTCGTTCCAGTGGACACAATGCCGAGCTGGATGCAGACCTTCGCCGAGAACCAACCGCTCACCAAAGTCATCAACATGCTGCGCGACATCTTCATCGGCCAGCCGTGGCGCAGCGACGCGCTCTGGTCGCTCGGCTGGTCACTCCTTCTGCTGGCAATCTTCTTCCCCGTCGCCATCCACCTCTACAAGAAGCGCACGACGGAGTAAGCCGCCACCGACCCGCGCGACGAACGACGGCAGTCCGGAATGGACCGCCGTCGTTCGTGATATCTCGAACACACGCTCTGCCGACCGGAGGAGATCTCATGGAAGGCCGAACAACGCTCGACGCGAATCTCAGGTCACATCCGTTCCATATGGTGTGCGGAACTCCGCTTCGATCGCATCGAGGTCTGCGCGAAGTTGCTGCAGCCGTTCCTCGCCGATCACTCGGACCACACGACACTCGATTTCGGGTACGAACGCCTGCGCGACCCTGAGCACCTGCAATCCCCGGTCCGTCGGCAACACCAGCTTGGCCCGGCGATCCCCCGGGTCGGGCGTTCGAATCACATAGCCATGCTCTTCGAGGTGAAAAACCAGCTCGGCCATCGCTTGCTTGGTCATGTGCGCGCGCTGGGCAAGGACGCTGACCGTCGTGCCCGTGTCGTCGAGGTACTGGAAGACCGCGGCGTGCGCAGGACGCAAGTCGTCGTATCCCTGCCGAACCAGATGAGGGATCACCAGATCGTTCAGCGCATTGAACGCTCCGCGCAGCGCAACTGCCAAATTGCGCGGACGATCGGCGCCACCCAACTGCGGAACATCTCTTGACATGGGCAGGTTACCTGTCTATACTGCAAGAAATGGACATGCTACCTGTCGAGGATGAGATGATACCCGAAACGATTCAAGTGGGCTCCGAACAAGCGACTGTGCTCGCGACGAGCAAGGAGACGAATGGAGACCTTTTCGCCGTCGAACTGCGAGTTCCCCCCGGTGGTGGGCCACCCGTCATGCATAGCCACCTGCCAAGCGAGATCTATCGCGTGCTGGCTGGTGAGTTCACCTTCTACTCCACGGGATCCGATGGCATCACCACACGGCGCATTGCGCGCCCTGGCGATACCGTGACGATACCCGGCAACACACCGCACACCGTTCGCAACGAATCGACCGAGGATGCCGTTGCCCTGCAGGTGCATGCACCCGGCGGCGCAATAGAGGGGTTCGCGCGCGCTGCCGCGCAACTCGCCGTTGAACATGAACCAACCATCGAAGAAGTCTTCGCGATCGCCGAGCGCCACGGCATCGAGCTGTTAGGACCAGTACCGCACATCGGAAGCTCTGCTATGAGCGGAGAGTAACCTCCGCGCACAAGCGACAGAACAACCGGGCCGGGGCGCAACAAGACCCCGGACCCGGCTGAGTTGGTTCCAATTCGCTCGAAGAAGTACTGCGTTACTTCTGACCCTCGGCGGCTTTGATCTCCGCGGTCAGTTGGTCGGCGGCTTCGTCGGTCAGCTGGCTGACGTACTTGTTCTCCGTCTTGATCAGCTTGCCCACCTGCTCGGCGTAGTTGGCGGCATAGACCACGATCAAGCCAGCTTCACCGGCATCCAACGCGTCGCCCAGTTCCTTGAGCTCGCCGCGGCCCAGCCCGGTCGCATAGTGCCCGGCGATGCTGCCGAGGATCGCGCCACCCGCGCCGCCTGCCAACAGCGCCGCGCCGATGCCGATCGGCGGGAAGAGCGCCGCCACCAGGCCAACCGCCAGACCGCCGGCCAGGCCGACAGCCGCCCCATGCTGGGCGCCCGCCTGGTAGGTCTCGTCGATCCTGACCTTGCCCTTCTCGTCCTTGGTCAACACTGCGGCATCGAAGATGTGCGAGACATGGATTTCGTCATAGAGCGCCTTGATGGCGGCGAAATCGGCGCGGGCGTCCTCCACGTTGTCATACGATGCAGCCAGCAAATACAGGAAATCGGGATCCGACATGTGGACTCTTCCTCCAGGCATGAACCAGTCTTGGGCGATGCCATAGGCGCACACCAGTGTCTGCATCGCCCACACGAAGGTGCGGCGGCGCCACGCTCCATCCTATCAAGAATCATTCTGATGCACCGAATCATGTGCGCGCGATACCTCAAAAGGAGCATTTCGCCCCCGAGCACGCGCGCAGTGCTCGACAACCCCAAACACCCAGGCGTAAGGTGACCGTGCAACATGCTTGCCGTCGCATCCCGGAGAGGCACTATCCCATGGCCAAATCAGTCAGCCATCCCCATCTCACCGACGAGCAGTTCGCGGACCTGCTCAAACTCGCCGGCAAATCCGACAGCATCGAGCTCAAGCTCACCGTACCAGAAGACTCCTATTCGGCCACCGCGCGCGCCCTGGGCATGGATCCGCTCGAAGCGCAAATCCGCCAGGTTTTCTTTTTCGATACGCCGGATCTCACGCTCAATCATGCCGGCGTTGTGGTGCGCGCTCGTCGTGTACAGGCCCGTGCCGATGACTCAACGGTCAAACTCCGCCCGGTCGATCCCGCCAAACTCCCAAAGAAGGTACGGAAATCCCTGAACTTCGGTGTGGAAGTCGATGCCATGCCCGGGGGATATGTCTGCTCGGGTTCTATGAAAGCCGAGATTGGCAACCGCGCGGTGCGTGACGTCGCCTTCGACGGAAAGCCGATCCGCAAACTCTTCAGCAAGGAACAGCGCGCGTTCTATGAGGAGCACGCGCCCGCCGGCATCGCGCTCGACGATCTTTCCATTCTCGGACCGATCAATCTGCTCAAACTGAAGTTCATGCCCAAGGGATCGAAGATCCCGCTCGTCGCAGAAATCTGGCTCTTCCCCGACAACACATCGGTCCTCGAGCTCTCCACCAAGTGCGCTCCGGGCCAGGGACTGAAAGTCGCCAGCGAATTGCGCGCCTATCTCAGCAAGAAATCGGTACCGCTCGACGGTGAGCAATCGACCAAGACCAGGAAAGCGTTGGAATACTTTTCGGCCCAGCTTGCTGCCCGCTAGCCCGGCTCCTTCATAAAGCGCTGCGCTCTCGACACTCCGTAGGCTCAGCCCGCTGTGGCTGCAATCGAACGATGTTTGGGCAGCCACAGCGGGCTGCGCCAGGACGGTCTACGCTCGCTCGGCCGCTCCACTCCTCCGGCGCAGCTCGGCGGTGGTGTCGTGGGCAAAGGCCGCGACGATGGCGATCGATTCGCCCTGAAAGCGCACGACATAGTCGACCAGAAACTCATCGACGAAATCGGGCCGCCCCTCCGGCGTGAACCAGATCGACCAACGCACAGCGGCCAGCGCGTAACCCGGCCCAAGGGGAAGGGGATCGATCTGCAGAGCCTTCACATCGTACGCTCCAGCGGAGCGCAGCAGCGCGAGCCATTCGTCGATCCGCAGCCGCAGTTCTCCATCGGCGCGCACCGCCCGAGCGCCGTCCGGATCGCCCAGCAACACCTCCGGGGCAAAGGCGGCAATGATTCCGTCCGCATCCCCGGCAGTCAGGGCGCGTTGCAGACCCAGAAAGAAGTCGACAACCGGCTGCTCGATGTTGGGCGCCGCGTCCATCAGCGGGTGAAGAGCTGGTGCGCCGCGCGCAGCGACTCGACCGGATCGCCGCTTGGCAGATATTCCATGCCCATATAGCCGGTGTAGCCAGTTGCTTCGATGGCATCGAGGATCGGCGGGTAATACAGCTCCTGCGTTTCGTCCGGATCGTTTCGGCCCGGATTGCCGGCGAGGTGATAGTGGCCGAAATGCTGGTGATGCTCGCCGATCGTGCGGATGATGTCGCCTTCCATGATTTGCATGTGATAGACGTCGTAGAGCAGCTTGACCGCCGGCGAATCGACCGCGGAAACGACATCCACCCCCCAGGCAGTGTGATCGCACATATAGTCCGGGTGATCCACTTTGCTGTTCAGCAGCTCCAGCGCCAGCAGCACGCCCGCCTCCTCCGCTGCCCTGGATACCCGTTGCAAGGCGGCGATTGTGTTGGCCGCGCCGGAGGCATCGTCCTGTCCCTTGCGTTCGCCGCTGAAGCAGACCAGCGCGGGAATGTCGTACTGCTGCGCCAACGCCACATTGGCCAGGATCTCGCGTTCGATGCGGGCGTGCTGCGACGGATCGTTGAGCCCGTTCGTGATGTCGTCATGCCCGCGCATGCAAACGATGCGCAACCCCGCGTCCCTGATCGCGTCCCACTCCTCACGCGGGGCGAACTCGATTCCGGCGTAGCCAAGCTCGGCGGTGGTCTGGATGATCGCTTCCGGGGTCATCACCGGCGCCAGGCACCACCAGGCGGTTGTCGGTTTGATCTGACGCACGTTGCTTGCTCCTGCGTGATCGGAAAGACGGAAACGGTTTTGGTCTGGGCCATTCTGATGAGGAATCCGCAAAACCGCAAGCATGCAAGGGATTGACGGATGCCCAATGCAGGCATACGCTCACGAATGGGTGTGCGCCGCAACGTCGCGGATGGACACGTGCCGTCTGGATTCCAACTGCTACGCGCCCGGAACGGAGCGCCCGGGCCACCATTGCACGCTGTGTGTCACGCTCGGCCCCTACCACCGCACGCTCGCTTCGCAGCCCGCGATTCGTCGTTCGACTATCGAAAGGAGAACACGCGATGTCCAAAATCTGGAAGAGTCTTGGCATGGCCGCCGCCGGCGCTATGGTGGTGGGAGGGATGCTCGGCACGAGTCTCGCCCCAGCCAGCGCCCAGGATGCCTCGCCCGCCGCGGAATCCGCAGCTCCCGCGCTTCCCATGGGATGCACTGTCGCGGCCAGCGGTCTCGCCAATCCACGCTTTCTGACCGTCGAGGATGGCATCGTTTACGTGACGCTCGCCGGATCGGCGGGTGACGAAGCCATCTTCGCCGAAGCCGGTGAGGGCACGCCCGAGCCGACCGAGCCGATCACCACGTACGGCGCATCCGGCAGCGTGGCCGCCATTCTGGCGGACGGCAGCGTGACCGAAGTCGCCACTGGCTTGCCCTCGTTCACCTTCGGCACCGAAGTTGTTGGCCCGGCGGGGATCGATGTCGAAAACGGCATCGCCTATGTCGCTACTGGCGGTGTGGGACCGGCCACTGGCACCGTTCCGGCGCTTGCCGGCCGCGCGGCCGTCTGGTCGATCGATCTGCAATCCGGCGAAGCCACCATCGTGGCCGATCTGGAAACCTATGAGATCGAGAACAATCCCGATCCGTACCACATCGACTCCGATCCTTACGGTCTGGTCATTGGCCAGGACGGCATGATCTACGTGGCCGATGCGGGCGGCAATGACATCATCAAGGTCGATCCGGCCACCGGCGACACCAGCGTGCTGGCCGTCATCCCGGGTCTGCCGGGGCAGCAGCCGAACCCGGAACGTGGCGACACCAACGAGATCGATCCGGTGCCGACCGGTCTGGCGCTCGCGCCCGACGGTGGGCTCTATGTCAGCCTCCTTTCGGGCGGCCCCTTCTTCCCGCAGACCGCTGCGCTCATGCACGTTGCCATGGACGGCACCGTGACCACGGTTGCCAGCGGGCTGACCATGCTGGGCGATGTCACCGTCGCGCCGGACGGCTCGATCTACGTCGTGACCATGTCCGAGAACTTCATCGATCCGGCCGGCCCGGCCCCCGGCGCCATCGTCAAGATCAACGAAGACGGCAGCAACACCCCGGTCATCACCGGCATTCCGTTCCCGAACGGCATCGCCTTCGATGGCGAGGGGAATGCCTACATCACCGCCATGGTCTCGCTTCCGGCCGGCACGCCGGCGGGCGGCATGGTGCTCAAATGCGGCGCCGATGCGTTCCAGATGATGCACACCATGGACATGGGCACCCCGGCAGCCGCAGAGGCAACTCCAGCCGGCTGATTCTCGGGACTGATGCTCGAATACGTGCACGCAGGCGCGGCAGAGACGCCGCGCCTGCGTGTTTCCTTGGCGCCCATCATCACGCTGCCAGGAGGAGATCATGCAATCGACCCAACCCCCTCTGACTGCCCTGCTGCAAGCCACGGCAGATGAGCTGGAGCGGTTTGCCGACGCGCTCTCGGACACTCAATGGCACGCCTTTGTCGAAACTGAGCAACGCACGGTCGGGCAGTTAGTCCATCACGTCGCTTGGGCGTGGAACGTGGAAAGCGTCGCTTTTCGCGCTATCGCCGGAGGCGTCGCAGACTCCGGCTGGACCCCGGAATGGCTCGACGCGCAAAATGCCGACCAGGCGCGAAAGAGCGCCGCCCTGGATCGCTGCCACATCATGCACGACTATCGCAACGCGCGCGATCACGCGATCGCATTCGTGACGAGTCTCTCGCCGGCGGAACTGGCACGCACCGGGACCCATATGCCCGGCGAGCCGGAACGTACCGTTGCCGGTTGGATCGAGGCCTGTCTCATCGGTCATCCGCGGGAGCATCTGGATGGAATTCGGCAATGGACAAGGGGCACCATCGGGACCAGAGAGGCTGGTGGAAACGGGAAATAGGAAATCGCTGCTGGCAACTGGTAACTAGCGACTGACGACTCGAAATGGCGGTGGGATCGACCATGACGCTCTGCAGAGCCGGGATCCAGCACCGAGTGTGGATGACGGGTAACCAGCCCGGGCACGATCCGTTGCTGCCCAGGCCCGCGCTCGTTGCCAAACGTGCCGCTTATCCATGATAGTAGAACATATGTTCGTTTTTGTCAAGGGGGTTGCGACTGGGTGTGGTGGCGTCCGATGCCGGCAACGACGCGGTAGCACAGGGGAGAGGGATCGCAAACCGCGGTTGCGATCTGGTGGCGAAACTCCGGGTGGATCGATGGCGGGCACGGGTCCCGTTGGCGGGCACAGGCCGCCATTGCCGTGCCGACAACCAAGCCGTCGTTACCCGGCCAATGCCGGGCGGCAGACTTTGCACGGGCGATAGCCACGCGCGCGCGCCTCGGCTTCCGAATGGAAAAACTGCAAATGCTCTTCCTTCGGCTGATAGCGGCAGGTGGGAAAGCAAAAGATGCGCGTGGTGTCACTGCCGACGAATCTGATGCCCGATCTCCCGAACTCCTCCAGACGGTCGATGTTCGCCCGCTCCTCGGTCAGCAAGGAGCGTTTCACCTCGGTTCCGAAAATGTAGTTGCCGATCACGCCATCTCCGCGCACGACCCGGTGACAGGGAATGAGCAGCGGAACCGGATTCCCCGCCAGCGCGCTGCCCACTGCACGCGCCGCCTGTGGACGCCCGATCTCCTGCGCGATCCAGCTATATGGGCGCACCTGACCGCGAGGGATTTCCAGTGCTTTCCGCAACACCTCCGCTTCGAACGGTGTCGAATGCGACAGGTCGAAGGGGGGAGGGGTGCGCCGGTCCCCATTCAGCAACCGCTCGACCGAGCGCGCCAGCTTTTCCGGCGGCCGTTCGACGGCGCGCACGTCCCGGCCGAATCGATCCCGATACCGCGTCACAAACGCATCGGCCGGCGCTGCCCGATCGACCGCGGTGATGCCATCCCGGCTGGCGGCAATCCAGAGCGGCCCGATCGAGCTTTCCATCTGCCAGCAAACATCGGAGAGTCCGGTGCGATAGAGCACGTTGGGCACCAGATCGACTGGTGGTTGCGGCGCCGGCAGATCGCTGAGACCGGTTTCGATGGTGCTGTCGCTCAGGTTGTTCATGGCATGGCCGCCTTTCATCGGGTGAGAACGAGTTGGGACGGCGCGCACTGGATGGGGTCGAGCTCGCTCAACCGTCCCCGCAGCAACTCGACCCCGCGATGGACGTGTGACTTGACGGTCCCCAGCGGGAGATCGAGTGTCTCCGCGATTTCGTCGTAGGGCATCCCGAGCACATGCCGCAGGATGACCGCCGCCCGGTAGCGTGGCGGAAGCTGATGCAGCGCTTCGGCAAGTTGGTCGGCGAGCTCGTTGCGTTCGTTGACGCGTTCGGGTTCGTCCAGCCGATCGGCAAGCGGTTCGTCGATGCCGTCCAGACCGTCGATTGGCAATCGCTTGCCGCGTGCCCGGTTGCGCGCGACGTTGAGCGTGACGGTCAGGATCCACGGCGTCAGTTTCAGAGCGCGAATCCGCTCTGCGTCATACCCCTGCAACGCCCCGTACGCCCGCACGAACGCGTCCTGCGCGATCTCTTCGGCGTCTTGCGCGTTCCCGCACCAACGGTAGGCGAATCGATAGACCGTCCCCTGCAGTTCCCGAACCAGGGATTCGAACGCTCCATCCAGATCGTTCGCCAGCCGCGTGCCGAGATCGGGTTCCGTCATGGCGTCTGAGTGCTCGCTCATACCGTTCGTTCCGATGAGACCGTCGCCTCCACCCAGTCATATGAACACGGGTCATCGCGATTTGGTTGCATCCCCTTCCGTCATTTCGAGCTTGTCGAGCAATCTCTTCCGTGGCGCGACTCGACACGCACGAGACGAATGGAGATGTCAGGGACGGATCGACGAACGGACCATGTGTTCCGTCTGCGTTCCGTGTATGAGCTAATCCTCCAATTCATCGGCATGGGCACGTTCGGCAATCGTCAGCGACTCATCGATGCCAGTGACGATGCGGTCGAGCTCGCTGCCGCTCTGCTTGTGCGCATCGGTTCAACGGACGACCCCAGGCATGATCGAGCGCGATCCGTACGAGCGGAACCATCCGTCGCCCCGCTCCATCGCGGGGACCGGAGCGTTGGCTGCTGCCTGGCCTGGACCCGATCAGTCGCCCGATCGGCGTTCCGGGTGCTCGAAGTGCTCCATAGGGATCTTCGACGGACCGGGACTGTCGATCATCAGCACCATCAGTTGCAGCTTGGCTTGTTCGACCGCGTCGACACTGTGAGACACGCCTTGCTCGATATGCAGCAAATCCCCCTGCCGCAGCTTCACGACTTCATCTCCGAACTCGACCGTGAGCGTCCCTTCCAGCACTTGCAGCAATACCGGCTGCTGCGCCACATGCTCACGCAACCCGGTGCCGGCATCGAACGCGAACACCACGACATTCGTACCCGTGGCTTTCAGCACGGACACTGGTTTGGCCCGCCCCGGCTCGTAGGCCGCCATCCCTGCAGCACCATCGACAAACGTGAACTCGGCCATTCCCGCCTCCTTGCATCGATCGGCTCGTCGTTGGCGTTCAGTGTAGGAGCGATCTCGCGCAGAGGACGAATTCGAGTTGCTCCCAAACGAAGGATGTGTACACACCTGTACAGATGTGTACACTTCACTCATCTGTGAAAGGACGCATCCATGAGTAGCCTCATCCCTGTCGAATCGCTCAAGTTCACCGAAGCCCGTTCCCAGCTCAGTTCCATCGTCGACCGGGTCTTTCAGCGCAAGACGCGCATCCGCCTCTACAAGGGCAATGTTCCCGTCGCCGCCGTTGTTTCGATCGACGACCTGGAACGGCTGGAGAGATACGATCGGGAACGCAAAGAGTCTTTCGAGCAGATGGCAAAGTTCAGCGAGGCATTCCGGGGCGTCTCACCTGAGGAGCTGGAATTCCGAGTGGACGAAGCGATCGCCCAGGTGCGCGCTGAAATGGACGCGGAACGGCTTGCCGGACTGCAGCGCTAATGCGGGTGCTCCTCGATACCAATGTCCTGGCAGTCGGAGCGGCTGAGCATCATTGGGGGCAAGATCGACCCTGCGCCCGGATTTGGCAGTTCTGGCAGGCGAAGAAGTTCGAACTCCTTGTTTCCGAACATATCCTGAACGAATTGAAGCAGGCGTTGCGCACCCCCTGGTTCCGTGAGCGGTTGACGCAGGAGCTCATTTCATCGTTGCCAGACGAGGTGTTCCGACAGGCTACGGTCGTCGAAATGAATCAAGACATGCCACGTGTCACGAGCCATTGGCAAGACGATCTCGTCCTCTCTGCGGCCATCTCCGGAAACGCCGACTATCTGGTCACACGAGACGCCGCGTTTCGGCGGGTCGGCGAATACCAGGGGGTCAAGATCCGCACCCCCGACGAGTTCCTCCAGGAATTCGATGCGCGGACCGCCTGACTGTTACGCCGATCCCTTCGCCGCCAGCGCAATCAATGCCTCCACCGTGTTGAGATTCCGCGCTGTCCCCTGGACGCCCAACCGCTTGAGCACCTTGTTCATATCCAGCTCGGCTCTTCCCGCGCCATGGGCATAGCGGATGTGCAGATCGTTCCCGATCACGTCCCACCGATCGTCCCCGCACTCCACCCCGCGCGCCGTTTCGACCGCCTCGCCGCCGGGAGTCCCTGTCAGCGGCGCGATGTACGAGAACTTCGGCTCGCGCACTTCGAAGGGATGCGCCGCCAACGCGGCTTCGAGTTCCTGCGGTGTGCGCGAGATCACCTCCCGCACATACCCATACCGCTCCGTGAGCGCGGCTTCGACCGCCCGATCGAATGCCGCAGCATCGCCGGGAACATCGAGCACCGCATTGCCCGAGGCGATATAGGTCCGCACGTCTTCTCCGCCCAACCCGGCCAGCATCTCTCGAAATTCCGCCATCGGCAGTTTCGCGCCGCCCACATTCACGGCCCGCACCAAGAGAATCCGCGTCGTCACACCGGCACCTCCACCAGTTCTGTTCCGATTTCGATCGCCTCACAGCGGCCGCTGGTCGTCTCCGAAAGCCAACTGCGAAACGGCGCGATCTCCGCTTCGCCGAGCGGCAGCTCGAAGGTCACCTGCGCGCCATAGTCGATAGTCGAAACGCGCCAGCTCGTATTTCGTAAGAGGTTTTCCAGTCGGCCGGCCTCGTCGTGCGGCGCTTCGACCGCCACCACCGTGAGCGGCACCCGCTCCACGATGCCAACGGCATCGATCGCGTCCGACACTGCTTGCCCATACGCCCGCACCAATCCACCTGCGCCCAGCAGAATCCCGCCGAAATAGCGGGTCACCACCGCGATGGTGTCGGTCACCATCCGCGAATCGAGCACATGCAGCATCGGCGCGCCCGCGGTGCCGCCCGGCTCGCCGTCGTCGTTCGAACGCCGCAGCTCGCCCCGGTCGCCCAGAATCCAGGCGGAGCAGTTGTGGTTCGCATCCCAATACTGCTTCTTGAGCGCCTGCAGCTTCGCGCGCGCGTCCTCTTCGGACCCAGCGCGATCGACCGTGCAAATGAAGCGCGATTTCTTGACGATGAGTTCGACCTCGCCAGGCTTGGCGATGGTCCGGTTCCAGCTGGCCATGCGGCAACTGTAGCAGGCGGCACGCGGCAGGCAGCAGACAGAAAGCGACGCGTCGGGCGACCATCGACCCGCCGCGAGGCTCTCTCATCGTCTGTTGGAGGACGTCTGCGTGCCGCGTGCTGCCTGCCGCGTGCTCGTCTTACGCCGTCACCTCGGCGAGCGACTTCGCGACGATGTCCACGATCTCGTCTGCTTCTTCGGTGGTGGTGACCAGCGGCGGGGCGATCCCGATCCAGTCCGGCGCGGGACGCGTCAGCAACCCGTTCTCCCGGCAGGCGGCATACATCGGCCGGCCAATCGGTTGATTGAACGCCAATCCACGCAGCATGCCGACCCCGCGCACTTCGTCCACGACCGCGAACTGCGACTTCAGTTCCAGCAGTTGGGCGGCCAGATAGTCGCCCACGGCGTTCGACCTGGCGACCAGATCGTTATCGAGCAGATAGCGCACCGCGGCTTCGCCCACCGCGCAGCTCACCGGATTGCCGCCAAAGGTGTGCCCGGAGAAGAACTGCACGCCGTCGGCTGCCTCACCCCAGAAGGCGCTCGCCACCTGCTCGCTCACGATGATCGCGGCCAGCGGGGCATAGCCGCCGCTGATCCCCTTGCCGCAGGACAGAATGTCGGGCCATGCGCCCACCGTTTCCGAACCCCACAGTTTTCCGGTGCGCCCGAAGCCGGTGATGATCTCGTCGTGGATCAGGAGGACGTTGTAGCGGTCGCAAATCTCGCGCAATTTGGGGAAATAGTCCGCATCCGGCACCCGCACCCCGGCGGAGAGCATGATCGGTTCGCAAATGACCGCGGCCACCGTGTCCGGATTCTCACCGATGATCGCCTCTTCGATGGCGTCCACCGATCTCGGCGAGACATGGATGAACCCTTCCGGATAGGGCTCGTACTTCGATTTCCAATCCGGTTGGCCCGAGGCCGCCCCGGCGAACCCGGTGCTGCCGTGATAGGAGTTGTAGCGGGAGATGACCTTGTATTTGCGCGGGCTGCCGGTTTGCGCGTGATATTGCCGCGCCATCTTGATGGCGAACTCGTTCGCCTCCGAACCGCCGCTGGCGAACTTGACCGTGGTGAACTGCTCCGGCAGCAACGAGGTCAGCAGGTTGGCCAGTTTCAGCGCCGGGGGATTGGTGGACATGGTCGGCGCGCTGAACGCCAGTGTGCGTCCCTGCTCGGCCGCCACATCGACGATCGAATCGACCCCGTGCCCGTAATTGACCGTGAAGACCCCGGAGAGCCCGTCGATGTACTCCTTGCCGAAGACATCCCACACCCGGATGCCCTTGCCCCGCTCCAGAATCAACGGTTGCTCGGCAAAGGACTTCATCTGATTGAAATCGACCATCACCTGCGATGTGTCGAACTGCAGCTCGGCCATGACACGTTCTCCCACGTCGAAACGAAATCGCAATCGCTGGCGGTAGTTTCTCACGGAATTGGTGATCGTGGCCGCCAGAATTCCCGCTGAGCGGATTTTCACCCCACATTCTGTTCGCTGAGAGGGCAAGCAGCCGGGGCAGGAGTGTGCCAAGATGCCGCGCAAACGGGTTCGGAGATCGCGAAAAGAGGCTCCATTGAAGGTATTGATTACCGGCGTGACCGGACGGGTGGGGCGCAACCTGGCGCCAGCGCTCATGGCCGAGGGGCGCGCGGTGCGCGGACTGGTGCTGCCGGACGATCCCGGTCTCGAAACCGCCCAACGCGCGGGAGTCGACTGTGTCACCGGCGCTTTGAGCGATCCCGAGGCCGTGCGCGCGGCGCTGGACGGCGTCGATGCGGTGGTCCATCTCGGCGCGGCCATGCTCTTCGGCAGCGACGCGGTGAACGACACCCTGTTGGACGCCAACATCCGCGGAACCTACGAATTGGCCCATGCCGCGGCGAAGGCCGGCGTTTCCCGCTTCGTCTTCGCCAGCAGCGACGAGGTCTATCCTTCCCTCTTCGCCAAATACCTCCCCATCGACGAGGCCCATCCACGCGAGCCCTACAGCTTCTACGGCTTCACCAAGCTCACCGGCGAAGAGCTGCTGCATTACGAACACCGCGCCAACGGGCTTCCCATTGCCATCGCCCGTTTTTCGCTCGTCTATGAGCCATGGGAGTCGGTCAGCCCGAACGGCACCCTGGGCGGCTTCCTTTTTTATGAGAAGGTGAAAAACTTCGTGCGGTCCCGCGCGGGGGAAGCCGTCGCTGATGCGCTCGTTCCCGCCGGGCAACCAACACCCGACTTGCTGCTCCCGCGCGATGAGGCTGGCAACCCGTGGATGTTTCACTGCTGCGATGTGCGCGATATCGTGCAGGGGCTCATGCTGCTGCTCGACCGGCCAGAGGCCGTCGGCCAGGCGTTCAATCTCAGCGGGCCGGCGCCTTTCTCCTACGGCGAGGTGATTCCCTCTCTCGCCGATCTGGCGAACCTGACCTATCTGGATGCCGTCATCCCCGGGACGCCGATCCGCATCCATCACAGCATCGCCAAAGCCCGCGCGCTGCTTGGCTACGACCCGCAATTCGACGTCTTCCGTTCGATGCGGGACGGTCTGGCAGTGTAAGGGCTCGCCAGCGTATTCGGCAGTCGCCAATGGGATGAGCGCGAATGTTGTGTTCGCGGCGCGCGTTGCTTATCGCGCTCATCGCAACCCGGTTATACGCCGCGAATCACCCGTCCCGCTCCGGCAGAATCATTGACAATCCGTTGTAACTGGCGGTGCATCGAGCTCGAGGGCGCGAGCTCGAACATCCAGGCACTTGGCGCGCCCGTCGTCAACAGACGATCTCGACGAAGAGACAAGCGTATGACCCCCAACGCAACCGTTGTTTCCACACCACTCGACAATCTCCAATTGAGCGAGCTGCGCAAGCGCACCTCCGCCAAGTGGCAGTACTACCCGGAAGATGTGCTCCCGCTCTGGGTGGCCGAAATGGACACCGCACCCGCGCAGCCGATCGTGGATGCGGTCACCGCAGCCCTCACCCTGGGCGACACCGGCTATCCCTGGGGTCCTCGTCTGCAAAGCGCGGTCGCCTCGTTTGCCGCCGACCGCTGGAACTGGACCTTCGATCCGGAGACCGCCATCACCGTCACCGATGTCATGACCGGCGTGCTCGAATCGATCAAGCAACTCAGCAAGCCGGGCGATCCCATCATCCTGACTCCGCCTATCTACCCGCCATTCAAGATGGTGACCGACATGCTGGAGCGGCCAATGATTCCGGCGCGCATCACCCCGGAAGGACGTCTCGACCTCGACGCGCTGGAAGCCGCCTTCAAGTCCGCGGCCGAATCTGGCGGCAACCCGGTGATGCTCCTCTCCAATCCGCACAACCCCGGCGGCACCGTCCACACCCGGGAGGAGCTGGAGAGCGTTGCCAATCTGGCCCGCACCTACGGCGTGCGCGTGGTCTCCGACGAGATCCACGCCCCGCTCATCATGCCCACCGCCACCTTCACCTCCTACCTCTCCGTGGCGAATACCGAACCAGACGTCAGTCTCACGTCTGCCTCGAAGGGCTGGAACCTGGCGGGGTTCAAGGCAGCGGTCGCCATTCCCGGCGCAGACTCCATCGACGATCTCAAAGCCATCAACCACCGCATGGGAACCCACCCCGGCCACATTGCCGTGATCGCGCACAGCACCGCATTCAACGAGGCGCGCGACTGGCTGGACGGCGTCATCGCCGGTATCGATGCCAACCGATTCCTGCTCGGCGATCTGCTGGCGGACAAGCTTCCCGCGGTCAAGTACACCCCGCCGGAAGCCACCTATCTCGCCTGGCTCGATTGCACCGATCTCGGCCTGGGCGACGACCCGGCCAAGGTCTTCCTCGATCTGGGCCGCGTCGGCCTCAGCGGCGGTCTCCCATTTGGCGCCGGTGGGGAAGGGCATGTGCGCTTCAATCTCGCCACCTCGCCCGCCATCGTCACCGAAGCCGTGGAGCGCATGGCAACCGCGGTTGCGGCATATACGCCGGAGTCTTGAGTCCGGAGTCCTGGGTCCTGAGACGATTTCGTCGGTCGTAGCGAAGGGCCTCTGTGCCCTCTCGGGTCCGGAGTCCGGAGAAAGCCGCGCCGGTCGTAGTGAAGGGCCTCTGTGCCCTTTTGGGGCCGGGACGGTGGGTGGAAATGGGATCTGGGAACTTCGCGCGTTCCGGAACCGGACGAACATCGACCGTTTCGACCGGTTGGTACTGAATTGGGAGGTCTCCCTGGGTTGAAACCCAGGGCTACCAACGCAAAGTCCCTCCGGGACTGAGGACGGAGGCGAATATAGAATGCCGATGCCGAGAGGTCCCCGTTCGGCTGCGCTCAGGGCAGGCTCTCCACTTCGGTCGGGACGACGGGGGAACGATGCGAAAGACAGGAGGCGCTGGCATGACGGTGATGCCGACGTGGGACGGGTTCAATGTCTCTGTGCTGCGGTATCTCAGCGATGGGGCGGTTCGTGGGTTGAGCGATATTCGCCAAGCGGTCGCCGATTCGGCTGGGCTGACCGTGGAGCAGCGAGCGGAGCAGCTTCCGTCGGGACAACCGAAGGCAGACAACCGCATCGGGTGGGCGGTCTCTTATCTGACGCGGGTTGGGGCGATCGAACGTCCGGCGCGGGCGCGGTACCAGATCACGACTGTAGGACGGGATCTGCTGGCACGACATCCGGACGGCATTTCGGAGCAGTTGCTGCGAACGATGGCCAAGCCGGGTGACGAATGGTGGGTGACGAAGCGGAGCGGGAGCGGGACAACGCCGGACATTATCGAACTCGAAACCAAACCGCTCGATCCGATGGAGCAGATCGAAGAGGGTTTGGCGCGCATTCAATCCGATGTCGCGGCCGATTTGTTGCAGCGATTGCAGAGCAATTCACCGAAGTTCTTCGAAGCCGCGGTGGTGAAGCTGTTGGTTGCGATGGGGTATGGCGGGGCCGATGGGAGAGCCACGGTCACCCAGCAATCGAACGATGGCGGGATCGATGGGGTCATCGACCGAGATGCGCTGGGGCTGGACCGGGTCTATATCCAGGCGAAGCGCTACCAGAGCGGCACGTCGGTGCAGCGGCCCGAGGTGCAGGCGTTCGTGGGGGCGTTGAGCGGCAAGGCGACGACCGGGGTCTTTCTCACAACCGGCGCGTTTTCGAGCGGCGCGGAGGAGTATGCGCGGACGGCGCACACGCGGGTGATCCTGATCGATGGGCGGCGGTTGACGGAGCTGATGATCCGCTATGGGGTCGGGGTGCAGACGCGGCAGGTCTTGAATGTGGTTGCCGTGGACGAGGACTTTTTCGAATGAGCCGGATCAGATCGTAACGATCGGGCGCGAGATACCGAAGCAGCGTACCGACAACTGACACGCAATCCGCCCGGACATGGTGGGTTGGAGAATGATGGCTCCGAACCCTTCCCTCTCCGAACCGCTGAACGATGGCGCCTCGGGGATCACCCTGATTCCGCAGCAGCGGGTGGAAGCCATGGCAAGCGATGGACTGCGGCGTTGCTCGCAGCTCGGATTACGTACATCTACACATAGCGTTCTGAATTTGTTACCAAAACAATACGCTGATTTACACGTATCTTATCGTCAAGCCGGGGGATATTCTGCACTTGGTTCGAACCATAGTGGACGTGTACGTAATCGATCTACATGACAAGGTGGTCATACATGAGTTGGTTCGTTCGCACAGTGTTGTTGTGTTCGCTGCTTTGCTTCACGGTCGCCGCCTGGGGCGCCCACTCCGCGCTTGTTTCTGCTCAGGATCAAATCTACGTCGATGCGATGGATTTCCCGGACGCCGGGCTCCTGAGTCCCCAATCGAGCACTCCCGATCGTTTCCTGATCGGGTATCAGAACAGCCAGTACGTCATTCAGGCGCTGGAACCATCCTATAGCGGCGATTTCTATTCGTTCATCGGGCTGCCCGAGGCGGCAAATACGCTTGTCGAGGTCGATGTTGCCATCGCCGGCGATCTGCGCGGCAAGTACGCGCTGGTCGGGTGCCGGGCAGGCGCAAGCGACACCGGGTACATGTTCGAGGTTCATCCGGACACTGGGTCCGTGGCGCTCTGGCGCTCGAATTTCGATGGCACCTTCACCGCGCTGAGTCCTGTGCAGGCATCAGCCGCCGTGCTGGTGGGCAGCGCCATCAACCGTATTGCGATCGACTGCCAGCAGCATACGATCACCGGATTGGTGAACGGTCAGGCAGTGGCTTCCGCGACCGACGATACCTATGCGGCCGGCCAGTCGTATATCGGCGCTGGCGCGGCTGGCGTGACCACCGATGGACTGCTGGTGGGGTTCGACAACCTGACGGTCACCGATCGTGCGGGCGCGGTCAGCGTTGGTCCAGGGCAGGTCACGACAACGGAGCAGGATGGCATCGTTGCCATTACCGATCCGCATATCGACCCGCTCGGCACGCTCAACGACGCCTTCTGGATCCCGATGACCCTCGATGCATCGGCCGGTCCGCTGGCGGGCGCGGTGAATCTCACGACTGAATTCCGCACCATGAATGCCGGGGTTCAGCTGCAGGATGTGTACGCGCTGTTGCGGTTCGTGACCCCGCCGCAGCTGCCGATGGGCGGGTGGTCGGTCGGGTTCGGCTTCTGGGCCGATTCCGCCGGGAACTACTACGACCTCTACGTGCACGTCGAGGAAGGCATTGCGACCTGGAATCTGGGTCAGGGAACGGCCACCGGCACGTATCAGGTGCTGCAATCGGGCATGCTCCCGCCGGGAGCGGTCGATCTCACACCCGGAGCCGAGAACGATCTGACCCTGGTCGTCTATCAGGGTGTCGCGATCCTGAGCGGCAACGACTTCGGCGCCGATGCGGTGGTCGATCTGCCGGCGGCTCCCGTGGCCGGTGACGTCTTCGCCGAGGTCGAGTTTCAGGCGGCCAATCCCGCCGAGACTGCCACGCTTCCCATGAGCGTCAGCGAATTCTCGGTGTGGGACATGTCGGGCGGTGAGGTGTTCGATGTGTTCTCCCTGCACTCTGGCAGCGTTGCCCCGCCTGCGCACTAGCGCAATGGTGTGCCCACCGGAGGACGCACGAGCGCAGTTCCCTCCTCTGCGTCGTGCTCGTATCGGTGGCCGGTTCGGTGGGCGGAGTTCCGCCCACCGCCCCTGACTATGACGACAGCCCAGGGTCCAGGGTCCAGAGTCCAGTGCGTCTGACGACTAGCGACTGACGACTGACAACTGATGAAGCTATTAATTCGTCTGAAAGCGGCCCTGGAGATAGAACCAGAGGATGACGGTGACCGTGACGGTCATGATGATCGCCAGGAAGGCGAAGGCGTAGCGGAAGCCGAAGGCCGCGGCGAGAGCAGCGCCCACGAGGGGTCCGGCGAAGGCGCCCAGCGAGCCGGCCGAAGCGGTGAAGCCGAAGATGGCGCCGCGGCGTTCGGGCGGGGTGCTGGAGGCGATGATGGCGTTGGTGGAGGGGAGCAAACCGCCGATGGCGAAACCGAAGAGCCCCTGCAGGACGATGACCTGCCAGGCGGAGACGACCGCGGCCAGCGGGATGTAGCAGATGACGACCCCGATCAGACAGGCGACGAGGACTTTCTGATGCCCCACCCGGTCGCCGCGGCGGCCGAGGATCAGGGAGGAGATGGCGCTGGTGACGCCCATGAGCCCGAAGGAGAGACCGGCCAGCGAGGCGGCGCGCGCGTCAGTGTAGCTGCCGAGCTCTTCGATGTAGAGCGGCAGGATGGGCCGGCCGCCCATCTGGGTGAAGCGCATGAGGATGAGTATCGAGGTCATGGCGATGAGCGTGGGGGTGAAGAGCCAGGCGCGGGCGGCTTTGATGGCCGCGAAGCCGCGTTCCGGTCCGCGCTCGACCGGGACGAAGTTCTCCCGCACGAAGAGGAGGACGATGCCGCCGCCGATGGCGAAAAGGATGGACGAGGTCATGAAGGTGGCGCGGTAGCCGATGAGATCGGCCAGCACGCCGCCGAGGAAGGGGCCGATCGAGGCGCCCACGAAGACGGCCGTCTGGATCATGCCGAGGGCGTAGCCCATGCGGTCCTTGGGCGCGGTGGAGGCGACCAGCGCGGCGCAGGCAGCCACGGTGCCGGTAAAGGCGCCTTCGATCATGCGCAGCGCCACCATTTGCATCGGGTTCATGGCAAAGGCCATCAGGAAGGCGGTGATCATAGCAGCCCACATGGAGCGCAACACCATCGGTTTGCGGCCACGGCGGTCGGCGACGGTGCCCCAGATGGGCGCGGTGATGACCATGACGAGCGCGCCGCCGGACATGGAAATGCCGGACCAGAGCGCGGCCTGCTCGGTGGTCAAATCGCCGAGTTCTTCCATATAGAAGGGAAAGAAGGCATCCCGAAACGAAAACGCGGTCAGGACCAGGGTTTGGGCGATCCAGAGAGCGTAGAGATTGCGTTTCCAGGAAATTGGTTCGGCCGTCGATCGGCCGGACGTGGCGGTCAGGAGGCGTCTGCCGAGCATCGTCGGGCCAGTGTAGCGGACGGGTTCATGATGTCTTGATGGTTCATGGTGGGGAGGTGATTTGGACGGGTCCTGAGCTTCGCGGCCTGGGTCCTGGGACGTTGTCTCTGCATCGACATGCCCCCTGCCCCAAGCGCCGGCCCCAAGGCGAACTGGCGGCCGGGACGAATCGTCTCAGGCCGCAGGACTCCGGGCCATGTGCGCCACGATGCCTCGATATTTGCAAGCGCAGATGTTCTCTTGCTATCGACGCGCAGCACAGCAATCGAGCCGGCCCTTGCGCCGCTCGTGGCTCACCTCCGTCCGTAGTGGCGGGACCCGTGCCCGCCAGCGGCCGCAGGCCGCCATTACGTTGTAAACAGCCACGTCTCCAGTTCGCGGCGTGATCGTTGCGTACGTCCGTTATCGCGCTGCGGCGCGATTGGCGGCCACGGGTACCCCACGGCGGCGTGATTGGCGGCCACGGGTGCCACTACGATGCAATAGGCGACCACGGGTACCCCACGGCGGCGCGATCGGCGGCCACGGGCGCCGCCTCTACGAGGATGCCGATGCTCTCTCGATTGCAGGAAGCTCGTAGCTGCCGTCGAGGACCGAATCCTCTGGAAGATAAATGCGGACGAGCGGACGGAAGTCGCCTTCCGGTGTTGGAAGCCAATTGGCTTGCTGTTTCGGATCGGCCGGCGCTTCACGTTGCAGATAGATGTCGAGCGAGCCGTCGCCGTTCATCTGCAAACCGGGGGTGCGGTCGCCGATGGAATAGCGGTCGATCGGGTTTTCGACCAGGTAGTACTTCGGCGTGTTGTACATGGTGATCGACCAGAAGGCTTTGGCCGGTGGCATGGTGTCGAAGTGCATCACGTAGTTGTTGGCGCCGTTGAGCTGGTTGCCATCACCATCGACAAAGGCCCAGGCGTAGTAGGCCTCATAGCCGTGATTGCCCCAGAGACCGCCATTGGCGGCGACGGCCCGCACCGCGTAGACGACTTTCGAATCGGTCAGTTTCCACTCCGGCGCGTCGATCGTGCCGGGGCCAAGCCGGTAGAGGTTGTAGTCGAAGAGGTGCGCAGCCGAGCTCCAGCCGTTGACCTTCGCGCCACCTTGCTTGCCAGCCGCGACGATGGTGTCCATACCCTTGGCCTGGGCAGCCTTCAAGGTCTCCGCCAACGCAGGATCGGGATCGACATAGGGACTTTCGTCGCTCAGCAGCCCGAGTGGGGCAAGCCGGTCGACGAAGGGCTTCTCCTCCGCTGGAGGGGGAAAGAGCTTGAGCCATGACCGGAATTTCTCCCAGAAAACCAGGTCTTCGCCCACCCGGGTGTCATAGGGGGCCACGTCCCAGTCGCCGAGCTTGCGGTCGCTGCCGTCGGACACATGCGGATAGACGCTCAGGGGGGTGAGCCAGGTCTGTTCTTGCACGGCCACGACATTGGGAATATCGGCAGCGCCGTCGACTGCATGCCGTCCAACGATGGAAAAGACATTGGTTGGCGCCTGGATCAGCGTCATTCCCTGGGGAACATCACCCGTCCAGTTCGGGCCCGCCAGGAGGAAGAAGCCCTCGCCATTACCAGTGGCGCGGGTACCGAGATAGGCGAAGTTGTTGGTCCAGGCATCGACGAATTGCATCACGCGGTAGCGATCGCCAACCGCCGGCAGGTGCAGCACCAGCGGCTCGTTGGTGACATCGCAATTGGCAATCGAATAGAGCGTGTCGTTGTTGATGGAGACAAAGGTGTCGCTTGGCCGTCCGAGAACGGTCGCATGGCCAAACCGATTGATCGGGCCGGATGCGGCCATCTTGCCACTGCTCGAGATCTCGACGACTTCGTCGATATCGAAGACCATGGGATAGCCGTAGATATAGGCGCGGACTGCCATCTCGATTGGATCGGTCATGGGTGCTCCTCGTGCGTAGACGCTCTGCAGGTCAGCCGGCGAATTGCGCCGGCCAGTGCGAAATCATGGCCTATTGTCGAGCGAACCGCACCCAGGGCGCATGCTGCGAAAGAGGGAATCGCGCACCGGGGCGTCGGTTCGGCGTCGCCTGGTTGGGCAGCCACGGAGGGTTGCGGCTACGCGATGATTCCGGGTGCAGGGAGGATGAATCCGGGGTGATTTACGGGCGGCCGAGATCGTTCGGATGGGAGACGATCCATTCCATGCCGGCGACGAAATCGTTCTTGCCGCCCTGGGCGGGGTGGCGGATCTTGGGAGCGTCGATACCTGCGGCCGCGAGGGAGGCGTGGGCGATGTTGCCAACGGCAAAGACGCGTCCGATCTGGAACGCTTCGATCAGCTCCAGAAAGATCGGGCGCCCGAAGTCGATCTCGGGACGTTTTGGGGTGCGGTTGGAGTTGGGCGCGCCCGGTTTATGCGGATGAAAGGGGAACGACGCCCAGATGAGCGGGACGAAATCGAGCCGCGCCAGTTCGCCCCAGACAATGGTGGCCGATTGTTCCTTGCGCAGCTCGGGGAACTCGCCACTACGCTGGTAGCCGCGTTCCTCCCCGAACAGTTCCAGCGATGGGATACCGCCGAGGAGCTGCGGCTCGCTGGTGAACCCGATGCCGCTGCGGCGACATCCCAGGTAGCCGGGGGCTTCACCAAGCATAAGCGTGTCGACCCCGCGTTCCATCAGTTGCGCGAAATAGCGGCGCAGGTTCTGTAGCCGAATCTGACCGAAGACGGTTTCGCTCGACCAGGGATTGACCGAATTGGGAGGCGCCGGGGTGATTGCCAGGCGTTCGAGAAAGGAGTCGATTCGATCGTATGTTTGCGTGGACGAGGTCATCCGCGGATCATTCAACCATTCAGCGCAGAACGCGGCGGGTGGCGAACCGCCAACCGGTTCGCGTTCAGTTCACCCCCAGGAGCTAGCGTACTGGATATCCCCTGTTGAAGGGGGATTCTTCGATTGCTTCGCCAGCCGGAGCATTTCCAAAGGAGACACCGATGTCCACACGACGACAACTGATTGGCGCGGGAGCCACGTCGCTCGCACTGGCCGCTCTCGCGGCACAACCGCTTCGCTCGCTGGCCGATGACGATGAACATGACGATCATCAGGTAGTTGGCGATCCGATGCTGCAACCGGCGATCGATCTGATCCGGGCGCAAGAGATTGCCCTGGCGGAGAACGCGGGAGCGGCGGTGACCAAGGTCGAGCTCGAGGGCGAGGACGGCGTGCTCCAATATTCCGTCCACTTGAACAACGGGGTCGATGTCGACATCGACGCGACGACCGGTTCGATCATCAAGACCGACCATGATGACGATCACGACGATCACGATGACTAGGACCGGTGAACTCGTTTAGCGTTGCCCCGTTTCCCGGACCGCGTCGCCGCGATTCTTCATAGCTGCAATCGTTTTCGCCTGCGTCGCACATGACGCCTCGAAGGAGCACGAACCATGCGCATTGGCGCGGTTTTCCCGCAGATCGAATTCGGCAACGATACCGGCGCGATCAAGGAGTACATCCAGACGGTCGAAGGTCTGGGCTATACCCATCTGCTGGCCTACGACCATGTGCTCAGCGCCGATATCACCCATCGCCCAGCATTCAGCGGGCCGTACACCCTGCGGGATCCTTTTCACGAGGTGTTCGTCTTTTTCGGATACGCGGCGGCGCTAACCGAACGGATCGAGCTGGTGACTGGCGTGCTGATCCTGCCGCAACGGCAAACGGCGCTGGTGGCCAAACAAGCCGCGGAAGTGGATGTGCTCAGCAACGGGCGGTTTCGGCTGGGGATCGGGGTCGGCTGGAACGAGGTGGAGTACGAGGGGCTGGGGGAATCGTTCGCCAATCGCGGGATCCGCTCTGAAGAGCAGATGAAGCTCCTGCGGGCGCTCTGGACCAATCAATCGATCGTCTTCGACGGGCAGTGGAACCAGGTGGTGGAGGCAGGGTTGAACCCGTTGCCGGTGCAACGGCCGATCCCCATTTGGCTCGGCGGGTATGCCGAGGCAACCCTGCGGCGGATCGCGGCCTATGGCGACGGCTGGTTTCCCTGGCGCGAACCGGACTCGACGATGGCAGCGGCGCTGGAGCGGTTGTGGGGCTACACGCGCGATGCGGGACGCGATCCGGCTGAGATCGGGCTGGAGCCGAAGCTGGACGTCAACAGCGGTTCACCCGATGTTTGGCACGCCTATGTCGAGGGATGGCGCCGGTTGGGTGCGACGCATCTCTGTGTGAACACGATGCGCGCCGGATACCGCACCCCAGGCGAGCATATCGCCGCGCTGGAAGTGGTGGCGCGGGAACTGGGAATTCAACCGCACCGGTGAGCAGATCGGGCGATTGGGGCCGCAAACGCTGCCTGCGCAGCGCCCACGCAGTAAACTATCTGTGACTCACATCCGCTCAGATGCTTTCGACGCGCCGAACGGTGCGCAACTGGGCCATGCTGCCTCCAACCTTGCCCCTGCCCACCGGAGTAACCTATGAACCAACATCGTGACGTTGGCCGACCGCGCGTCTTTTCCGACGACGCCATTTTCCGAGCCACCAACGACCTGATCGAGCGCAACAGCTATGACGCGCTCACATTGGAAGCGATTGCCACCGAGGTAGGTTGCACGCGCCAGGCGTTGGTGCGCCGTTTTGGCTCCAAGCAGGCGCTGCTGCTGGCGTTTCTCGACCGGACCCTGGTGTTGCGGGCGGCGGATTACCGCATCGTGGAAGCCGATGCGCCATCGCCGTTGGCGGCATTGCGCGCGCGGTTCGTGGCGCCACCGGAGGAGCGGATGGAGATCAGCGCCGACCGGGAGATTCAGGCCAATCTGCTGGCCTTCATGCTGACATCGAGCGGCGATCCAGCGTTTGCCGCCCGATTCGAGTCGCTCAATCAGATCTATATGGACGAAATGGAGCGGTTGGTCCGGGCGGCGGTAGAGATGGGTGAGCTGGCGGGCATCGATCCGGCGGCGCTGGCGCGGGCGTTGTTCTCCGCATCGTTGGGAGAAACCGTGCGGTGGGCCTCCACGCCGAGCAACGTGCCGCATGTTTCCCGGTTGGGTGAGATCTTCGACTTGTTGGTGATGCCCCACCGGCTGCGGTCCTGAGCCCCCGGACCGCAGATATCTCAGGACCCCATCGCGTAGTTCAGACCGAAGCCGAGCGGGAAGAGCGGATCTTTCGAATCGGCGGGAAGATCGGAACGTTGCGCCAGCACGGCCTCCATGGATGATGGGAGCTCGAAGGGGAGCTTGCCCGTGGGGGACGAGTTGCCAAAAATGAGATCGAGCACGACCGCATCCGACGCGCCGAAGACGCCGATGAGTCCAGCGACAGCGGCAGTGAGCTCGGGGATGACGGCAGGGCGGTCGAGCTCGATGGCGACCACGGTGGGGACCGCGGCGGCGATTTCCAGCAGATGCGCCAACGTCGCCTCGTCGAAGGCGAGCGATCCGGCATGGAAGAGCTCTTCCAGCGCGAGCTCGGAACGCGGCTCGAAGGGGGCTCCAATGCGCACGATGGCCAGATCGGCCTCGGCCGGCGTGTTGACCACCACACCGTACCCGGCCGCGGTGTCTTCGTCGATCCCCTCGATGTAGAGGAGCGCGTCGGACGCAGCCGGCAAGACCGGATCGCCTGCGATCTCCTCGTTCTTCAGCAGCACGAGCGAACGGCGCTGGGCCGCGATACCGGCCTGAACGAACCCCTCGTTGCCGCAGATGCGGTGCGCGGCGTCGACGTCGACATACGGTTGGTCGAAGAGCCCAAGGCGGAACTTCTCACGCAGGATGCGGCGCGCCGAGAGATCCAGCCGAGCTTCGGTGACGCGGCCCTGCTCGACCAGCGCCAACAACAGATCGGTGCAGATCTCGCCGCCGAGCTGGTCGCAACCGGCATCGATCGCCTTGGCGACCCGCTCGATCGGCTCCAGATGTTCGACACCCCAGGCGCGCGCGGGCAGGGGTTTTCCGGCAATATCGGCATCGGTGATCAACCCCCAGTCGGTGCAGACGATGCCATCGAAACCGAGCTGCTCGCGCAGCAAGCCGGTGACGATCCCCTTGTTGAATCCGAAGCCGACTTCTTCCCATTCGGTTTCCACCGGCATCCCGTAATAGGGCATCATCTGGCCCGTGCCGGTACGGATGGCGACCTCGAAGGGTTTCAGATGGATGGCGAACCCGCCGCCCGGATAGACCTGCTCGCGTCCATAGGGGAAGTGGGGATCTTCACCGTCCTTCTGGGGTCCGCCGCCGGGAAAGTGCTTGGTCATGCAGCTGACGCTCCCGGGCCCGATGGTTTCCCCCTGAAAGCCGCGGATGTAGGCCTCGGTCAGATCGCAGACAACCTCGACATCCTCGCCGAAGGTGCCGGAGATGCGGCCCCAGCGCGGTTCGGTGGCGAGATCGGATTGGGGATGGAGGGAGACGCGGATACCAACCGCGGTGTACTCCTGCCGGGCGATATCGGCGAACTGCCTGGTGAGTTCCGGGTCACGCGCGGCAGCCAGGCCAATAGCATCCGGCCAGACCGAGAACGCCTGGCTCCCGGCGATGCCGATGGGGTTGGCTCCGGCGCCATGCCGCGGGTCGCTGGAAAGGGTGAACGGGATTCCGAGCCGGGTCGATTCGGCGAGCCGCTGCAGACCGTTGTGCCATTCGGCCAGCTCCACCGCCGTGCCCGCGCCGAAGAAGGCGGAATGGTTCACCTGCCGTTCGACGATGAAATGGGCTGGATCCATGGAGGGAGGCAGGGGGAAGGGGACATTGAACAGGGTCATGTGATGGAACATGAGCCCCACCTTCTCGGGGATGGTCATCTGGCCCAGAAGGTCTTCGATCCGATCCTCGATCGGGGCGGTGGGGTCTTCGTAGATGTCGATCGTTCCGTTGCGGTTGAGATCGCGTGGTTCGGTGGCGATGGACATCGGTGTTCCTCTCTTTTCCTGTTTCAGACGCGGCGTTGCGCTCGACGGGTACCGTGTGGTGGGATGCTACTGTATTTGGTCCAGAGCCCAGGGTCCAAGGTCCAGGCAGATGTAGAAAGCGCATGCGGTCTGCATGCGAGAACGGGAGTGCGATGATCACCGAATCGAGCCCCATGTTCGACGCCATTCGCGTGTTTTGCCTGTCGCTGCCAGAGGCGCATGAGGTGGAAGCGTGGGAGCGCCCCACCTTTCGGGTGCGGAACAAGATCTTCGCCATGCCGCGGGAACGAGACGGCGAGCGGCCCTCGATCTGGTGCAAGGCTGCTCCCGGCGTGCAGATGTTGTTGGTCTCCGGCGATCCGGAAACGTTCTACGCGCCGCCGTATGTGGGACCGAAGGGATGGATCGGGGTCACGCTCGATGGAAGCGCCGATCTGGACTACGTCTGCTCGTTGATCGAGGAGAGCTATCGGTTGGTGGCGCCGAAGACGTTGGTGAAGCGGCTGGATGCGGGGGGGTGAGGTCCGGAGTCCGGGGTCCGGAGTCCGGAGCCCGGAGCCCGGAGTTCGGAGCCCTGTGACGCGGTGTGTTCGTAGCGAAGGGCCTCCGTGCCCTCCTGTTTCGTATCCACAGGCACCGGGAGGATGGAAAACCCTTTGCTACGACCACTGCATTCCGTTCCGGTCGGAGTGTTTGTGGGCGTGAACCGGGAGGGCACAGAGGCCCTTCGCTACGACCGACGCAATCGTCACAGGGCCCAGGGCTCCGGACTCAGGACTCCGGACCCCGGACCCCGGACCCCGGACTCAGGAAGCCGGATCACGCGAAGGCGCGGTCGTCGAGCCAGTCGTGGGTGAGCGTGACAGCGATCGCTACCGGCCGCCCCAGGAGAGAAGCGAGCGCATGCTCGATGTCACCGGTGAAGCGCTGCTCGACACGTGTGACGGTGGACCGGTTTGGCGCGCCGAGGAGGAGACGGTCGGTCTCGCCATCCGGGATGAGCTCGAGCAGGACGAGCGGGCGCAACCAGAGATCGATATCGCTGGAGGTGACGCCGCCCTGCCGCAGAAGCGCGAGGACGGCACTCCATGCCTGGACGCTTGTGAGCCCCTCACCCATCGGGAAGACCGGCGGAACGAACGGTTCGTCGTCTGTTGCCAGATCCGCGACACGGGCCTCGGAGGACGGCAGGACGGGGACGTCCCGCGCGATGCCGGTGAGCGCGGAAGACCCGGCGAAGGGTTCCGGAGCCGCCTTCCTGGCGCGGGGACGCGTGCTCTTTCTGCGCGCGGGTGGCGCGGGGGCTTCCGCTTTGGATTCATCGGACGGCAGGCCATCGCGTTCCCACCGCAGGAGAATCTCCCGCACGCGCTTGGGTGCGACGTAGGCGCTGCCGGAGTCGACCGCTTCATAGATCGCGGCGGAGACCCAGGCCCAGCCGGACGCGAGCTCGGGGCGGCCGCATTCCCGTGCCGAAAGATCGAACCGTTCCGCCAGTTCTTTCAGGATCTTGCGCTCCGCGCTGGTGGCATCGCGGCCGTTCGCATCCGCGAAACGGCGCAAGGTCCGTTCCAGATTCGGTTGGTCGCCGGGCGCGCTTGCGGGGCCGAATACGTTCGCATCGTACGATCGTTCCGTGTTGTCACGGGTCGTTGTCGTGGTTGTTTTCTCTTGGTAATACGTCGTGTTGCTTGGTGCAACAGAGGTCGGTTCCCCTGGGATGACGGGTGCAACGTTGGTCGGCTCGATCGGGCCCGAACCTCTGTTGGTGTCTGCAACATCCGATTCGGAACCATTGTTGGCGTTTGCAACAGAGGTTCGAGGTACTGACACAGCGGTCACAGAAGCGACAGTCGTGCTGTCGGAAGCCGGCTTCAGGTGCGTACGTACGCTGGTCTTTTCCTTGCGAGAGGCATGTCCGAGCTTGGTGCGCTCGCTGGCGCGACGTTCATCGGCGGCGGTTTTGGCAGCGAGTTTCTGCCAGGTTGGATCGTGGCGCAGTTCGGCCAGGATGCCGGTCCAGACGTTCTGGGCGTCGATGGGGCTGAACTTCTCCGAGAAGATGTGATGGAGGTAGCGGTAGACGGCCTTGTCCTTCTCGGCAAGGCGGACGACGCGCATGACTGCGTCGCCATCGAGGGTGTAGCCGTCGTCGCGGTCTTTGACGCGATAGAAGTTGTGGGGCACCTTCCAGCGCCGGCCATGCTCGTCTGGGCGGACGACCATCTCCTTGCGGATTTCGATGAGATCGAGGGCGACGAGAATCTTGTTGATGGTGATGAGCTCGGCGCGGTCTTCCCCATAGAAATCGGCTTCGCTTTGCTGGGAGGGGAAGGCGTAGCCGCGGGTGGGCGATTCCTCGCGGCGGTCGGTCCAGACGGTGTAGGAGTTGAGCAGGCCGACGCCCTTGAGCCCGATGAGCGGAGCGAACTGGGTGACGGTGGCGTTCCAATGCCAATACCACCCGCGCTTGCGGACGTCGTCGCCGGAGCGGGTGGCGGCGACCTCGCCGACCACGCCGGTGATGTCGAGATTGGTTTCGGGTTGTTTCTTGCGGGGGCTCATGGGTGACCCCCGGGAAGGTGCAAAGGATGCGCGGCGGATGGATGGTCGAATGCCCTGCTCCGGATGGACAAGGTGGCGGCTGGGAACCGGGTGTTCTGGAACGAGAGGTCCCTCCGCTCCGCCTGCGGGCTGCGGTCGGGACGACGGGAAATCGTCATCCCGAGCTTGCCGAGGGATCTCTTGGTGTCCGCAGACCCGTTGCTGCTTGGATGCATGAGCGAAGGGGAGGAGAGGTCCCTCCACTCCGCCTGCGGGCTCCGGTCGGGACGACGGGCAATCGTCATCCCGAGCTTGTCGAGGATCTCGTGTTGCCCGCAGACCCGTTCCACTTGGATGCAAGAGCGATGGGAGAAGAGGTCCTCCGCTCCGCCTGCAGGCTCGGCGGGACGACGGGAAATCGTCATCCCGAGCTTGTCGAGGATCTCTTGTTGTCCGTAGACCCGTTTCCACTTGGGTGCATGAGCGATGGGGAGGAGAGGTCCCTCCACTCCGCCTGCGGGCTCCGGTCGGGACGACGGGGAAGCGTCATCCCGAGCTTGTCGAGGGATCTCTTGTTGTCCGCAGACCCGTTTCCACTTGGATGCAAGAGCGAAGGGAACGAGAGGTCTCTCCGCTCCGCCTGCGGGCTCCGGTCGGGACGACGGAGAGCCGGTTGGGAGAACGAGTGCCGAGGGAACGTTCCGGGGCATGCGGCGGCGGCGGCGTATGGCAAAGCCAGCCGCGTGGCGCGCATCTCTTGACATGGCCGGGAAGCCCTGTCTAGAATCAGGACGTTGCCTGGGTACACGAAACCCTCCCTCTCAGGGGTGGCGACAGATTTCGAAACCGGAATCGAGCGATCAGTTTGGCGACGGGCCGCTCAGCATCCGGCAGACGATGATCATTGCGACGAATCGAGAATGGTCCGGTGTTGGCGCACCGGGCTTTTTCTTTTGTCCGGCGCGGTCCGCTCCGATTGGCGTCGGAACGAAACCGCGCGAGACGCGATTCGCCGGGAATCCAGCGATAGATCTCATCCTCCCTCGAGCCCGTGGCCCGAGCGTTCCTGAAACAGGACAACCGGCGCAGGTGGGTGGTTCCCAGGCTGCTCCGCGAGACGGTCGAATGGCAAGCGCTGCTGCACCCCGGCGCGCCGTGGCGACGAAATAGCGTCGAGCACGATAGCGGCGTCGATGGTGGTGCGCTGGAGTGTCCGCGCCCGGCCGATGCTGAGGCTCATGGCTGTCAGGATCTGGGCTGGGTTGCCATGGGCGCGGGTATGGATCACATTGAGTGCGTCCTCGGCAAAGTGAAACCGCGACAGGGGCGATTCGCCCAGTTCTTTGGCGCGATGCCGCACCATGCCGGCGGTGTCCTTGCGGCAGAACGGATTGAGCGTATGCCGCATCTCGACTTGCGAGGCCAGTCCCTGGCGACGGTCGATCCTGTCGTTCAGGGCGGGTTTGCCGAAGAGGATGACGCCGATCGCGCCAGAGGCAGGGGCGACATTGGAGAGCATGGCGCGAATGAGCTCCAGCTGCGAGCTGGAGAGTTGCTCGGCGTCGTCGATCAGGATGCGCAAGGGCCGTTCGCGCCGAAGCAGGGCGAGGGTGAGCTCCTGCAGATCGCCCATCAATTCGATGCCGGAGCGTCCGCTGGGGAGCGCGCCGGACTGGGTGATGATGGCTTTGAGAAGCTGGGTGTCGGTACGGATCTCGCGCGGATCGCGGATGGTGACGACGGTGTGACGCAGGTTCAGATCGTCCAGGCAGACATCGAGCAGAAGGCTCTTGCCGAGGCCGGATTGGCCGATGACCAGGCTGAGGCCGCCGTTGCGGCTGGCGTCCTCGAGGCGTTCGATGCAATCGGAGTGACCAAGCGAGGGATAGAAGAGCTCGATCGCCCGGGCAGCCGGCAACGCGGCCGGCCGCGCGGATTCGCGCGGGCGCCAGGGGATCGGGGAGGTCGGGGTCTCTTCGGAATGGTGGTTCACGTTCGCTACCGGCCGATCCGGCGGCGAATCTCTTTGAGGGCCACCCCATTGCGTCGCTCGTTCACGATATGCCGCACGAGCTCGACTTCCGCGTCATCGAAGAGGAGGAAGCCGCTTTCGGTGCGAGCGGTTGGTTTGACCAGCCCGTCGCGGAGGTAAAAGTCGAGCTGGGTGCGCGAAAGCCCGGTGACGGCGCGCAGGTCGCCGGTCATATAGAGCCGCGGCAAGGTATCGGCGGATTGACGTCCGGGGAGACCCCAGGATGTCAGTTGCAGTTGATCGCCGCCACGACCAGACGCAGGTAGCGGGACCTGCGAAAAGAGATCAGCCATTGGTTTCCCCTTTTCCGGGCAGAGGATGCGGGACGCCGAAGCGGGGCCAGAGCCGCCTCGTGCGAATCACTCTGCACGTGCATACCCACACTATAGAAGGTTACGAAGAAGGTGTAAACCGGCTGTGCGCGGGGTGATCGCGGTTTGGTTGCGGTCCGGCAGGGCGGCTGGTTGCGGTTAACGTGACCGCTGTCCAGCGTTTGGCGCAAAACTCCGGCGCGCATCCGGCCTTTCTTTGCCTGACGCATGCGGATAATCGCAGCCGGAATGCTGCGACGAATCCAGCTCCTGGGTTCTGGCGGCCGCAGACATCGCCTACGGACGGATTCCCTGGATGACCACGCGCCGCGGGTCGTCTGGGTCGACGAGCGCCGAAATCTGCACGAAACCCGCTTCCTCGAGCAGCGTTCGATGCTCCTCGAATGTTCGTTCCTTGGCCGCGAACAACACCAGCATGAGCAGATCGACCAGTCTCTGCCGGTCGTATTCATCGGATTCGTCCATCAGCCCTTCGGAGATCCAGATACGGGAACCCGGCTTCATGGCCCGATAACAGTTGCCCAGGATCTGCAACGCCTCCTCGTCCGGCCAATCGTGAATGACGATAGAGAGGATGTAGGCATCCCCGCCCTGGGGGACCGAGACAAGGAAATCGCCGGGAATCAGCTCGCACCGATCGCGCACGCCAAGTCGATCCAGGACCGATCCGGCGCGCGCCAGCGCTTCTGGCCGGTCGAAGAGCATGCCGCGCAAGCGCGGATTCGCATGCAGGACTTCGGAGAGCATCTGTCCCTCGCCGCCGCCAATGTCGACCAGTGTCGATACTCCCTCGAAGTTACAGATACGTGCGAGGCTCGTGCCATCACCGGTGGAACCGGTGGACATGGCGGTATCGAAGCGGGCCTGATCGTCGGGATGACTGGAAAGGTAGCTCCAGAAATCCTGCCCATAGATGGCCGGGAACGTTGCTCGACCATCTCGGATCGCATCGGTGAGCTGCAACATGGGGCGTTCGATGAGCGCGCTCATGCACCCCAACGAAAACCCGGCGGCCGAGCCGGGGACGTCCGAGCGGAGATACTCGCCCACCGGTGTCAGAGCGAATCGGTCGTCGTCGGTGCGGACGATCAACCCGAGTCCCACGAGCGCGCGGACAAGGCGGGCGAGACTGGGCGCGTGCGTGCCGGACGCAGTGGCCAACGCGTCGAGGCTCATCGGACCAGCGGCGAGATGATCGGCCAGCCTGAGGTCCGCCATGGTCCGCGTGGCGTGCGTGATCCACGAGGCGGTGACCAGATGCCATGCGGCGTCGTCTGGCGCAAGCGTTTCGGAAAATACGGACATGCAAACCTCCTGAATGGGTGACGAGGCAAAAAAACTCGGAGACTTGGGTTGTTTGGTCGTACGGCCATCGTATGAGGCGGTGCCGGCTCTGTCAACACAGATCGACGGCGCGGAACTGTTCAGAAACAAGGGCCCGGACTTGCTGCTCTGGCACAACAGGCGTATCGTGCCACCCGTGGCGATTGCACGGCGCCAGTCCATTCGAGGCCCGTCGGATCCGTTGGCGAACCCGCATCTCTGAATAGTTGCGGGTTCTTCTGAATCTGGAGTTCCGCGGCAGAGAGCGGTACAATTGAGCCAATCCACCTTGTTGCTTCGGCAACTGGGAGAGGGCCGCACCGAAGGGAGCGGCCCTCATTTTTCTGTGCGGAGACGTTGATGCCTGATCGAGTGACGCTCTTCGTCGATGGATTCAACTATTACTACGGACTCTTTCGTGGACGTCCTGTGCGGTGTCATCCACGCACCAAATGGGCAAATCCGGTGTTGCTCGGACAGGCGATCTGTCGCCAAATTGGTATCGATGGGACCGTTGGGCGGGTCCACTACTGTTCGGCTCCTTCGCTGCCAGGCCCGAATGATCCGGGGCAGGCCACACGACAGCACCACTACTTTCAGGCACTCTCGGGAGTTCCTGGAGTTACTGTGACCTTGGGACGGCATTTTGAGAAGCCCAAGTCTGTCCGGGCAATCGATGTGGTGACCGGTCAGGCGATCGGGCCGGCTTTCAAAGCCATGGTTCGAGAGGAAAAGGGTTCAGACGTCAACTTGGCGGCCTTTCTGGTTCGTGATGCGGCTCGAGATCAGTTCGATGTGGCCATCGTGCTTTCGAACGATTCCGATCTCGCCAGTGCCGTGAACATTGCCCGTGAAGACTTCGGAAAAGAAGTCGTCGTTGTTTCCCCTCAAATCAATCATCGAGATCGGCATGGCAGACGCCGCGTCTCCTACGACTTGGCTCGTGCCGCGTCGCGGTCACTTATTCTTGATCACAACCTCCTCTCTGGTTGTAGGCTTCCCGACCCCTCTCCGGATGCCGATGGGAATTTGATTGCTTGCCCATCCGAGTGGAGATAGCGAGGCTATGCGTTCGCACGGTTGACGTCGGGTTCTCACAGAACAAAACCTGTGAATTGACCCAGGAACCGAAGCTCTGCGCCAAACGTTTCTTTCAGTAAGGTGGGCGCAGCGGCCGCTTCGGCGTTCCTTCAGATGCGCCCGCGTATACTTTCTGATCGAAATTGGGTATCCGACGCGCCCACACCCGCAGTCGTTCTGTCCAGCCTCCCCGCGCGTCTGGATCCGTCCTACGGAGGACCGCACACCTTTGGAACCGAGACCGTCACGGCCCAGCCGGGCGACCGGACCGTCGTCAACCAAATCGACTCGAACTCCGTGGACGCCATCCCCCACTGTCGAGCCTTCCGCGTCGCAGCGCACCGCCGATATCTATGGCGCTCAACAGGCGCAGGGCGGCCAATGGTATGGGCAGCCGGGGACGTATGCCCCCGAGCAAACCGACTATCGCCAAACGGGCCCGATGACGCCGATCAAACCGCGCGGCGAGCGGGGCAACAAGCTCTTGCGCTATCTGCTGGCGGCGTTGCTGCTGATCGGGGTGATCGGCGGCGGCGCGTATGCCATTACCCGGTTCCTCGATGACGACGATTCGCCGGAGAATCCGCCGGTGGCCGCGGTGACCGATGGAACGATGACCCCCACCATGGCGGCAACCCAGCCGACCGATGGCGGAGCGCCAGCGCCGACTGCCACCACCGCCCCGCCGGCGCCGACCGAAGCACCACCGCCCGAAGCGGACGCAACCGAAGCGCCAGCCGAGGAGAGTGTCGATTCCGCCGCGGCGGAGACAGCGCCAACCGCGCCCGCGGACGATGCCGAGGCGGTTTCTGCGTCGGAGAGCGCGGAAGCGTTCTTGCCCCCCGCGTCGGCGTTGGTGGGCGACTGGGTCGTCTCCGATGAGGGCGAGCGCACCAAGGCCGAGGTGGCCGCGGCGATTGGCGCCGATGGCGATGCGCTGTTGACCAGCTGGCGCTGGCGGGAGAACTTCTACCGCGATCTGAATCGCAACGATGCCGCGGACGCGCCCGAAGACGCGTCGTTCATCAATGTGAGCGTGCACCGGTTCGCCAATGCCGAGGGGGCGTCCGAGGCTCTGACCGCGCTGTCCGATATCGTGGTGGCGGCGCAGGGGTTGACCGATGTGGAAACTCCGGTCATTGGCGATCAGGCGCGCGGTCTGGCGGGTCCGGGCGACGGGGTCAATCTCTATGTCCTCTATGTGCAGGATGGGAAGTATCTGATTCGCCTGGGCGGGTCGTCGGCGACGGGCGATCCGGCTCCGACGGTGAACGCGCTGGCGGAAGAGATCGTGGCGGGAGCGGACGCAGCCGCCTGATCAGCAGCGACAACCAGCAGGCGTGCCAGTCGGTCACCTTGCAGAGCCGTTATCCGCGCACGTAAAATAAGCGGGAACGCGGCAGTCGTCCGCGTCGGGCGGCGGATGTCCGCCGGTAAAGAATTCCAGACTTAACAACTGAATGAGGTTTGACGGGCACCCAGGCGGCGTCCCGTCGGTCATTCTGTCTGGTTTTCGAACAACAGCATTCTGCTTGTGTGATCGACCTCGGAACTTTCCGGGGTCGTACTGTATCCAGGAGGATTTTCGTGGCGAAGAAGAACGGATCCAACGGTTCGAACGGGACCAATGGCGTGCATGCCAACGGTCATAGCACGGGTCGCGACACGAGCAAGGTGCGCGTGGCGATCATCGGCGTTGGCAACTGCGCGTCGTCGCTGGTGCAGGGCGTCGAGTACTACAAGAACGCGCCGGAGAACGAGCGCGTGCCGGGGCTGATGCATGTCAACCTGGGCGGCTATCACATCTCGGATATCGAGTTCAGCGCGGCCTTCGACGTGGTCGAGGGGAAGGTTGGCAAGGACCTCTCCGAGGCGATCTTTGCGCACCCGAACAACACCTACAAGTTCTGCGATGTGCCGCATCTGGGCGTGCCGGTCCACCGTGGCATGACGCACGATGGCATCGGCAAGTACCTCTCCGAGGTGGTGACCAAGGCCCCTGGCCCCACCGCCGACATCGTGCAGATTCTGAAGGACACCAAGACCGATGTGGTGGTCTCGTACCTGCCGGTCGGTTCGGAGATGGCGACCAAGTGGTATGTGGAGCAGGTGCTGGAGGCCGGTTGCGGGTTCGTGAACTGCATTCCGGTCTTCATCGCCCGTGAGCCGTACTGGCAGAAGCGCTTCCAGGAGAAGGGCCTGCCCGTGATCGGCGACGATATCAAGAGCCAGGTGGGCGCCACCATCACCCACCGGGTGCTGACCAATCTGTTCCTCGACCGCGGCGTGCAGATCGACCGCACCTATCAGCTGAACTTCGGCGGCAACACCGACTTCCTGAACATGCTGGAGCGGGAGCGGCTCGATTCCAAGAAGATCTCCAAGACCAACGCGGTCACCTCGCAGATCCCCTACGAGGTGCCGGCCGAGAATGTCCACGTCGGTCCGTCGGACTATGTGCCCTGGTTGAAGGACCGCAAGTGGTGCCACATCCGCATGGAAGGGACGACCTTTGGCGATGTGCCCCTGAATCTGGAGCTCAAACTGGAGGTCTGGGACTCGCCGAACTCGGCTGGTTGGCAGTCTTCGTGACGATGGACCAGCCGCAGTTCCCGGCCAGGCGACACTGAACTTCAGTGACGGGCGAGCACCCCGGTTGCCTACAACGCCTCGTCGTACATTGCTGGCCGATATTATGGCTATTTCGAATGGTCAGGGAATCTGACCGGGCAGTTCGACTCGATCACGGGAGCGTTCCCGGCTGGCTGATCCGCAGGTCCAGACGGTGAGCGGACCGAGTTGCAGGGCAGCGACGGCGACGGCGACGGCGACGGCGATGCCGACGGAGACCGCGACGGCGACGGTGACCGCCACCGCAACGATTGCGAATATCACGCTGGATGCGAGCGCGGGGACGTGCTATGCGGGACTAGGCTATTGGCAGATCTTCGTGACGATGGACCAGCCGCAGTTCCCGGCCACGGCGACACTGAACTTCAGTGACGGAGCGAGCACACCGGTTGCCTACAACGCCTCGTCGTACATTGCTGGCCGATATTACGGCTATTTCGAATGGTCAGGGAATCTGACCGGGCAGTTCGACTCGATCACGGGAGCGTTCCCGGCTGAGCTGAATCCGCAGGTCCAGACGGTGAGCGGACCGAGTTGCGGGGCAGCGACGGCGACGGCGACGGCGACGGCGATACCGACGGAGACCGCGACGGCGACGGTGACCGCCACCGCAACGGTGACCGTAACCAACACTCCGGTGACAATGATCGTGACCTCGGTCAATGTCAATTTGCCGAGTGGGGCCGTCGACCAGTTTCGCGTCCCTGGGCGTGGTTGCTCGGGGCACCGCGCTTCCGGTGCGCGGTGCTGAGAGAACGGATGGACGCCAGTCACTTGTTTCGAGCAGGAGGGTGGATTTCTTCCACCTACGCACCGACCGCTACGGCCACCGCTCCCTCGACCTTGACGCCGTCCGCAACCGCGACCACCGATCCGACTGCCGGCAACGCGCGGCTGCAAAGTCAATGCCCACTGCCGCATCGGCCCGGGCACCGCCTACACGAGCCTGGGCGTTGTCGGTACTCAATGTGACGGTTCAGGTCCGTGGCGCCCGCGAAAATGGATGGACGCCGGTAATCTGCTTCGGACAACCCGGCTGGATCTACTCAACTACCTGTCGCTGCTGGGCACCACCACCCCAACCAGAACCGCAACAACAGCGCCGCCTACGAGCACATCGAGCTCGACCCCCACGATCACCACCACCACCACGTGATCCCGACATTGATCCCGCTGGAAGGAACGGCCTTCCTGCAGGCGAGTGTGAACTGCCGGATTGGACCGGGCACAAGTTATTCCATCCTTGGCGTGGTGAACGGGAATGCGCGGATTCCATTGCGCGGTGGTTTGCAGAACGGCTGGTATCCGGTCGTTTGCTTTGGCCAGGATGGCTGGATCATGGGTAACTACATCGCGGTGCAGTCTCCGACACCGACAGCAACTGCGACCGCGACGCTGCCGAGCACCGGTTCCCGTGGTGACCACCGCGCGGGTGAACTGCCGAACCGGCACCAGCACAACCACGCAGGTCATTACGGTGGTGGCAAATGGCGCCACCTTGCAACTGCGCGGGGCAACCCAGGGCAATTGGACGCCGGTGACCTGCGCCGATCAGGACGGCTGGATCAGCAGCCGCTACCGCTGCAGCGCGTTCTCCTGATCTTCAAACGGTGACTTGAGGCATTGACGGCGGATTTGGTAACCGTCCGCCGTCATGTTCCTTACGGACGGAGACGACGGCGCTCAGCGCTTCACCAATGCCGGGAACCTCGATGTTGGTGCGAACCTGCTCGATCAGTAGAATGGGAGAACGCTTGGATGAGATCTGGCGACCCCCCAAGGCATGAACGCGCTGGATGTGCTCATTGCGCGGCTCGTGTTCGATGCCCGATTTCTTGCAGAACATTGCCCACACGAATTACACTGAATGCAGAGTATGGCAGTAGCCTATGCTCGTTGGCGCCAGATGCGCGCCGTGCACGAATTCCAGACTTAACAACTGAATGAGGTTTGACGGGCACCCAGGTGGCGTCCCGTCGGTCATTCTGTCTGGTTTTCAGAACAACAGCATTCTGCTTGTGTGATCGACCTCGGAACTTTCCGGGGTCGTACTGTATCCAGGAGGATTTTCGTGGCGAAGAAGAACGGATCCAACGGTTCGAACGGGACCAATGGCGTGCATGCCAACGGTCATAGCACGGGTCGCGACACGAGCAAGGTGCGCGTGGCGATCATCGGCGTCGGCAACTGCGCGTCGTCGCTGGTGCAAGGCGTCGAGTACTACAAGAACGCGCCGGAAAACGAGCGCGTGCCGGGGCTGATGCATGTCAACCTGGGCGGGTATCACATCTCGGACATCGAGTTCAGCGCGGCCTTCGACGTGGTCGAGGGCAAGGTTGGCAAGGACCTCTCCGAGGCGATCTTTGCGCACCCGAACAACACCTACAAGTTCTGCGATGTGCCGCATCTGGGCGTGCCGGTCCACCGGGGTATGACGCACGATGGCATCGGCAAGTATCTCTCCGAGGTGGTGACCAAGGCCCCTGGCCCCACCGCCGACATCGTGCAGATTCTGAAGGACACCAAGACCGATGTGGTGGTCTCGTACCTGCCGGTCGGTTCGGAGATGGCGACCAAGTGGTATGTGGAGCAGGTGCTGGAGGCCGGTTGCGGGTTTGTGAACTGCATCCCGGTCTTCATCGCCCGTGAGCCGTACTGGCAGAAGCGCTTCCAGGAGCGAGGGGTTGCCGGTGATCGGTGACGATATCAAGAGCCAGGTCGGCGCCACCATCACCCACCGGGTGCTGACCAACCTGTTCCTCGACCGCGGTGTGCAGATCGACCGCACGTATCAACTCAACTTTGGCGGCAATACCGACTTCCTGAACATGCTGGAGCGGGAGCGGCTCGATTCCAAGAAGATCTCCAAGACCAACGCGGTCACCTCGCAGATCCCCTACGAGGTGCCGGTAGAAATGTCCACGTCGGTCCGTCGGACTATGTGCCCTGGTTGAAAGACCGCAAGTGGTGCCACATCCGCATGGAAGGGACGACCTTTGGCGATGTGCCCCTGAATCTGGAGCTCAAACTGGAGGTCTGGGACTCGCCGAACTCGGCTGGTGTGGTGATCGATGCCGTGCGCTGCATCAAGCTGGCGCTCAACAACGGCATCAGCGGATCGCTGATGGCCCCGAGCTCGTATTTCATGAAGTCGCCGGCCGAGCAGTATCCGGACGATATCGCCCGCAACCGCACCGAGGCGTTCATCAATGAGAACCGGCTGCCGGGCGCGGCCAGGGTGAGCAGCCCGAACCAGGCCGATGTCGAGCTGGAGAAGGTCGAAGTCGAGGTCGGGTAACGAGCAGGCAGTCGCTGGTAGTCAGTCGTCAGTTGCCAGTTGCCAGTTGCTCGTCTTTGTGCGGAATCCGGGTGATTGCCGAGGGGTGTACGCCCAGCGTTTCAACGGTGGGCCATCCCTGAGCATCGAGTCGGGGTCCGTATCAGTTGTTCGTATCGAGAGCATCCCCGTGTCCAGCGATGGGCACGGGGATTTTTGCGCTTGCGGGGCAGGTTCGCGCTGATCAATGCTCGATGAGACGAGCGACGAGGGCAGACTATTGGAGATTCCACGATTCGACCGTGGGCAGCGCGGCCAACCGGCGATCAAAGGTCGCCAGCGGGATGCCGAGCCGCTCCGAGCGGGCGGCTGCCTGTCGCTCCATCGCTTGCACGGCGTTCCGACCATTCAACGCCGGCCTGGGAGAGGCGATCCGCCGATGATGACACTCGCGCAGGCTGCTGGTACGCTTGGGGTGCACCGGCGATTCGGCAAGGCATGGCAGCATGACGGCGACGCACCTCGCTACCGCGGAAGACCTTCTTCAGATGGGCAGCAGAGCTCCGTATGAGCTTTGGGAAGGCGCATTGAGAGAGGTGTCGACACCGGGCTTCAGGGCGGCGGTGTACGGGGCGCGATTGGCAATTGCGACCTTCAGTTTCGCCGATGCTCAGGGACTGGGGTACGTCACGAGCGCCCGTTGTGGATACACGCTCAGCGAGCACCCAGATACCGTCGTTGCTCCCGATGTCGGGTTCGTGCGCGGGGACCGATTTCCGGACGGCATGCCGGATCGAGGCTTTTGTCCGGTGCCACCCGATCTGGCGATCGAAGTCATTTCACCCACCGACACGAAGGCGGAGATGGCGGAGAAGCAAGCGCTCTACGCCAAGGCTGGTGTTCCATTGGTGTGGTGGGTCGATCCAGAGCGGAAGACGGCGACAGTCCATCGGTTGGGCCACGCCCCTGAGGTAGTCGAGGCGAAGGGAGTGCTCGATGGAGGGGATGTGCTGCCGGGTTTCGAACTCGCGCTTCAGGCGATCTTCCGAGACTGACGTTTCCGGCGACGGTCGATTCAAGAAGGCGCGCGAAGACGCAGCACGAGGACGACGATTGGCTCGTCGCGTGTGTCGTGCGGTGTGGCTGCAGTGCTCGTGGCGGCCAGCCCCAGCTGTATCCGGAGGCTCTCCTACCCCATCACCGAGCCGGAATCCTCGAACCCGTAGCGGTTCCGGCGCTGACAGGATGACAGCCCTGGGGACGGCGCAGTCGTGCCACGCGGGCGAGCCTACCCGCTGCGGCTGTCGAACTTGCCGCATGGGCGCGGGAGCGACGATCCGGAATGTTGCTGGAGTGCGCCTCGTCACTCCGGGGCAGAGACACCAGTCGCAAGAACGAGGACGAGAGGAAACTCGACGCCTGCGGCGCGTCGATATCCCCGGAAATGTTCGGTCATGTCGTTGAGAACGGATTCACGTTGTGACGGCGACATCTGTGACAGCAGCCATTCGAGACCGCCCATTTCCACAGTCAATTCGGTGAACTGCTCGGGTGTCACGCTCCAGCGGGACATTGGACGGATCCGTTGCTCGGAGACAGCGACAAAGCCGGCGTCTTCGAGCGCAAGGCCGAGCGATCCGGGCGTCGCGAACTTGAACGGATGTGGGGTTCCCGGCGGAGGTGGCGGCAGGGGACGCACCTTGCCAATGGCCGCGAAGCCGCCTGAGAACAATGGATTCTCTGGCAGCGGCCCCCAGGCGAGAAAGGCCGCGATCCCCTCGGGCGCGAGGACCCGACGTATCTCCCGGAGCGCCGCAGCGGGGTCCGGGAAGAACATCACGGCGCAGCGACACAAAGCGCCGTCGAAGGCATGGTCGGCGAACGGGAGGTGTTCGGTATCGGCCAGGTGGTACTCGAGATTGGTCAGCCCATCCTGCCGCGCGTACTCCTGAGCGGTCTCGAGCATGCCGCGCGAGACGTCGGTCACGGTCACATGCCCGGTTGGCCCGATTCTGGCCGCAGCCGCGAGTCCGGGATCGCCTCCCCCGCCGGCAATGTCGATGACGCGCATACCAGGAGCGAGGTGAGCCGCATCCAGGAGCGCCGATGTCGCCGCCTCCTGCGCGGCAATGTTGATGCGTCCCCACTTGCGCCAGGCGGCGACTTTCTGCTCGTCGGACCATTCGCGTTGCTGGTCCAGGCGCCATTGTTCCCGGGTCTGCGCTTCGATATTGGTTTCGGTTGGGTGTGCGGACTTCATGGCATTCCCTGGTTCGGAGCGTCCGCAGCAAGGGTGATCAGGGGACCGCTCATGGCTGGTGCGGGACGGAATCGGTGGCGAATTCGACTGCACGTTCTCGTCGACGCGCCATGCGGGGCAGCTGCCGGCGATCGTCAGGCCGGTTTGATGTTGTTGTTCATCCGGAAGAGGTTATCCGGGTCGTAGCGTCGCTTGATCTCAGCCAGCCGCGCGTAGTTCTGGCCGTACGAGGCGCGCACCAGCGCCTCTTTTTCCTCGCCGAAGCCGGCGAAGTTGAGGTATGCGCCTCCAAGCCCGAACTTCTCCTGCAATGTGGACCATGTCTGACGCGCCCAGGCGATGCATCGATCGGTGTCGCGCGGGTCGGTCCAGGTGGTGTCGAGGCTGAGCATATGCCCGGCATCCCGCCGGACATAGGCGGTGGCATCTGCCGGTACCCGGCTGATCGCGCCGCCCAACTGCCAGAAATTGAGTATGGACTGGGGCGATGGCCGCGCGGCAGCGACCTCGCAGAGGGTGTCGATAACGTCGTCCGTGGCCGACTGCAACAACAGTGATTTCCAGTAGTAGAACCAGCCGGCTGGAAAGAATGCGTCGAAGCCATTCTGCATCGCGACGTACGGGGCCGAACCGCTCAGGTCCACGAGCGGAGTGCCCCACTCGAAGACCGGTTTCAGCAGCTCTTCTCCCTCCGCGGGGTCGCCGGTGTAGGCGATCTGAATCACCACGATCGGCGTTCCGTGCAGTTCCTCGGGGAAGTCGGGGATGGCGGGCACACTCCAGAAGATCACGGCGGGCGCGAAATCGTCAGGAGCGGACTCGGCGAAGTCCCGGTACTTTCGGAGAATGGCCGGCGCATCATCCATCGTGAACAACGGAACCGCTGAATACAACTCCTGTGGGATCGGATAGACCTCGAATTCGAACGAGGTCACGACTCCGAAGTTGCTCCCGGCGCCCCGGATTGCCCAAAAGAGATCGGGGTTTTCGGTCTCGCTCGCCGTGCGAACCTGACCATCCGCAGTCACGATCTCGACCGATCGGAGATTGTCCAACGCAAGACCAAATGCGCGATGGAGATACCCCAGCCCTCCATGGAGAGTGAGCCCGGCAATGCCCGTGCTGCTAACCGCTCCGCCGGTCGTCGCCAGACCGAACTGTTGGGTCTCGCGGTCGAAATCGCCCCAGGTGGCGCCTCCCTGGGCGCGCGCCCGGCGCCGGTCGGGATCGACGAAAACTGCCCGCATTTCGGACAGATCGATCACGATACCGCCGTCGTTGACCGCGTTGCCAGCCACGTTGTGGCCGCCGCCGCGGATCGAAAGGAGCAATCCGTGCTCGCGGGCATAGTTCACCGCCGCCACCACGTCCGCCGTGCCGTGACAGCGGGCGATGACCGCCGGGTGGCGATCGATGAGCCCGTTGCGCACCATGCGCGCATCGTCGTACCCGGGATCTCCGGGTCGGATGAGAACGCCGCGCATCTCCATCGCGAGTTGGTCGACGGGATCCAGTATCACGGTCGTGTCCACGTGTGTTTCCTCCTGATCGTGTCGTTGGTTCGGTGGGAGGAGCCAGCCCCGGTCCCATGGGGACCTGCCTTGGCCGCACAGCCGGGCGACATTGCGATGGTCTGCCCAACCAGCGGGGAAGCCCCGCAGGACGCGACACCCTGCGGGGATCGGAATGAACGAGACGCCGCCATCGCCGGTAGAGAAGGAAGCAAGACCTTCCGGCATGAACGGGATGGCGAGCAAGACCCCCTGGGAATGCAGATCGACGCTACGGCATCGATTCCACGATCACGCCGTCGTGCCACTCTGGGTCGGCGGCCAGGAGCTTGCGGTATTCGAGATACATCGCGTGCATCTCCGGGCTTTCGGCGTTCTTCTTGTACGCCTCCTTGCTTTCGAACCCCACCACCATCATGTATTCGTTGTTGCCCGAATCGAGCTTGTACACATGTTCGAAGACAATGCCGGGCGGTCGAGTCTGCGTTGTGTTCATGAGGTCCGCTTCTTTCCCGGGAAGGATCTTCATCTTTGCGATCGTGCCGTACATCATCGAGGTGCTCCTTTCTTTGCGCAGATGCGCGTCGAGGGTCGAGCTGCCACTCCAGCGACCTGCTGGGTTGGACGGTTGCGATCGATGTGGCGGCGAATGCCGGGGCCGCGCAGGGGTCCGCATCGATCGATGCCGGCGCTATCGGAGGTCCGTCGGTTCGCATCCGCGTCGATCCAATGTGACGGAGCGAGCAGTCCACTGGGCGACGGACGCCATGGGAGCAGTGCGATGGAAAATGGCATGACGCTCCGTGTATGCAGACCAGTGGGCTGCTCTCTCCGAATCATCGGGAACGCACGGTGGCGCGACATCGGGGAAAGTACGGAATCGAATGTCTCCCGTGGGTGACGCGTGCTCAGTAGTTCGCGCAGCGCAGCAGGACAACGCTCACTGAAATCACCTGATCCGCTCGAGTTTCTTCTCCGGAACCGGCGATGGCTAGAGGAGATTGCTCCGAAGCGCGATGGCGACGGCTTCCGCGCGGGAACGGGCGCCAAGCTTGTTGAGAATCGCGAGCACGTGGGACTGGACGGTGCGCGGGCTGATGCAGAGGCGGTCGGCAATCTCGCGGTCGTGCAACCCTTCGATCACGTAGGCCAACACTTCGAGCTCCCGCGGACTGAGCGTCAGGCGCGGATTGCCACGGCGCACCGGTGTCTCCTGGTCGAGCACAGCCATCGCCTCCGCGACCGCCTCGTCGATCGTTCGTTTCTCGGAGATCGGCGGGTCGCGCCAGGCGGAACTGCTGCCGGTGGCCGAGAGCACCGTGGCGCGCACCTGCTCGGCGTAGAGATGATGCGCCAGAAAATCCAGTCCGAGTTGCTCGCGGATCCCCCAGGCACGTTTCAGCAACGAGGCCGCCATGAGCGGATCGCCGGTATGGTGGGCGATCGCCGCGATCCCGGCGATGGCGCCGGCAATGCCGCGGCCATCGGCGCAGCTGACCCAGAGTTCGAGCGTTTCTCGATAGTCGCGGCGCGCGCCCTGCACGTCGCCGAGCTCGCAGCGCGCGGCGGCCACGGTGCCCAGCGCCTGGGCAATACCCCAGAGATAGCCTGCTTCCCGCCAGGCGTCGACGGCTTCCGACCCCAGCTCGATCGCTTCCCGATAGCGTTTGCGGATCAGCGCGATATCGGCCAGGTTTGCCAGCGGGAGGACACGCCAATGCGAGCGGTGCGTGGCGGCGTCGAGGGTCTGCATGATGGATTGGGCGTCGCGGTAGCATTGCTCGGCCAAATCGAGGTCGTGATTCCATTCGGCGCTGATACCGAGCCCGAGCAGCGCTCTCCCCTCCCCGAAGGGATAGTTGGCCGCCCGGGCGATCTCCAGACTGCGGGTGGCGTGATCGACCGCGCACGCGAAATCGCCCTGCACTTGCGCAAGGGCCGAGGCGGCAAAGTGCGCATCGCAGAGTTGCGCATCGGGCGAGGGTTCGACCAGGGTGAGCGCGCGCTCCAACCAGGCGCGGCTTTCCTCCAGTTCTCCCTGGGCATAGGCCATGGAGAGCATCGTTCCGCCCAGGGCAAGCACCGGTTTCGGGGCGCGTTGGCTCAGAGACCATTCGACCGCATCCCGCAGGTTGCCATGCTCGATCGCGAGCCGGTGGACCCATGTGGCCGATCCGATGACGATCAGCCGCGGTTCGGCGCCAGCGGCAAGGTTCAGGTAGTAGGCCGCGTGCGCCTCCCGCACCGCGGATTCTTCGTCGTGCGCCTGAAGTTCGAGCAGACAGAACGCGCGGATCGATTCGAGCAGCGCGAACCGCGGCTCGCCGTCGGGATGCGCAGACCGTAGCACCAGGCTGGCATCGATCAGCGCGGAAAGCACCGGGAGCGGCGACTCCCCGTTCAGCGCAACATGGCTGGCGGCGTCCTCGGAGAACCCCCCGGTAAAGACGCCGAGCGCTCGGAGCGCCCGCTGCTGATGCGGGGTGAGCAGATCGTAGCTCCACCGGATGGCGCGTTCGAGACTGCGTTGTCGTTCGGGTTGGTCGGCGGGACCGTGCGCCAGCAGCGCGAACCGCTGATCGATCCGGTTCAGAATCGCTTGCGGCGTCAGCATGCGGGCCTGCCCCGCGGCGAGCTCGATGGCGAGCGGAAGCCCGTCGAGCTGTTGGCAGATGCGCGCGATCGGCTCGATCGTGTCGGGATTCAACACAAAGGTAGGGTCGGCCGCGTGGGCACGCGCGACGAAGAGCTGGATCGCGGGCGATTCGGCCAGTCGGTCGCCCGCATCGGACGGCTCGACAACGAAGGGTTGCACGGGAACCACATGCTCGCCGCTCACATGAAGCACGGCGCGGCTGGTGGCCAGCACGATCAGCGAAACGCATGCCTCCAGAAGGAGCGCCAATACGTTGGCCGCATCTGGAACCTGCTCGAGATTGTCGAGCACGAGCAAGGTGGGAAGCCCGGCCAGCTGGTCGGCGATGCGGCTGGGCGTTGGTTCGCGGATGCCAAGCGCCTTTCCGGCCGTGGGGACTATCAGCTCAGGTGCGGCCACCGAGGCCAGCGATGCGAATCCAACGACCGCGAACCTGGATTGGAGATCGGTGGCCGTTTGCACGGCGAGGCGGGTCTTGCCGACACCGGCCGGTCCAACCAGCGTGACGAGCTGCAGATCCTCGCGGGTGATGAGCGCGGTGAGCTCGCGCTGTTCCTGCGCACGGCCGATGAACGACGTGAGCGGGCGAGGCAGCGGCGCCGGCTGCCGTTCAGGCGTCGGGTGGAGCTGGATAGGCGTGACCTGCCGAAATGGGCGAGGCGCGTCGGTCATGATGCCGCCCCGTGGTGAAGAATGATTGTCCGCCTTCCTTCAGCATGTGCCCAGCGGAACATTCTGTCAAGCGCGGCGAGCAAAAAAACCGGGGAGTCCATACGCTCCCCGGTTCCCGCTACGGACAGATCGATTTGGCTAGATCAACCCACCGCCGATGCCCAGCCGCGTCACGGCGAAGAGCAGCAGCACGGCGCTCATCACCAACCCGACCAGACCGGAGGTGCGGGCGTTGCCGCCCTTGTACGCCTGGTAGCTGAAGTAGCCCGCCAGGATTGCCAGTGGCAGGGTGGTGATCCAATTGAGCCAACCCAGGAATGGAATCAGCGCAATCAGACCGAAGAAGCCACCAAGCACGGCCAGCCCAATGCCAAGAATGTTCATCGTTCCTACAGGAACCCCTTCTCGTGTCTTCGATGCGCGCATCCGCGCATCCACAGAGCCGTTATGACGACTCCATGGTGTGGAGTATACAACAACATTGAACGACACGACTCAGGGATAGTGATTTTCTTTAGGTCAATTGTGAGCAAGGAAGGCCTGGGTCCTGCGTCCTGAGACGACTGGCGCGCATAGGGCCGCACGCCAGCTCAGGGCGCAGAACCCCGGCCTCGCCTACATGTCCTTGATCTGTTTCTTGAGCTCGGCGACCTTTTCCTTGTAGGTGTTGCTGGTCACCGCGTGCACATCCCAGGACATGAGATCCATGTAGGGCTCCAGGATTTCGCTGATGTCGCGCGGGGTTTCCGCTTCGACCATCAGGAACCCGGCGCCGCCGCCGGCCAGGGTGTGCCAGCTTTTGATGCGGTTGGCGAAATCGTTGTTGATCCCGTCTTGCTCGACCACCCGGCGCGCGACTTCTTCGCGCGAGGTGCCGGGGTACCAGGTGAAACGGCAGTAGAAGAGCATCGTCGACCTCCTTCATTTCCCCTGCGTTTTCGCAGGTCAGCTTCTATTCTGAGGCAAATCAAAGCAGAAGCCAAAATTGGTCAGACTGGCCCGCCGGCGTCTTCGGTTACGGTCGACCACGATCGGGATGTCTCGACCGGTCATGTTGATTACGATGATCCCTCGATTGGCTGCTTCAGCGCCATCGATGAACAGAGTGGCGGCGTCGAACGAGGCAGGAACGGGGGTGGGTGAGCCTGCAGGGATGTCGTCGCTGAGCATCTGAAAGCCGTAGCTGAGGGTGGACGCGGCGGCGTCCCAGACAGGATTGCTGAGCACGCCAAGGATGACCGTTGTGCTGCCATCCTCAGCGTTCGCGATCGCCAGGGCGGCGTTCGGCGGGGTTTCTCCCTCGAACGGCCACTGGGCAACCAACTCGGCGGTGGGCAGCAGCCCGGCGAGCCGTTCCGGCCGGTCGGAGAAGTACACGGTCTGGCCGGCATCGTGACGAAAGGAGAGGGTGTGGCGCTGATCGGACTGGGTCACGGTGCCGCTTCCCGCGGCCTGCACGAACAGGAGCACGACCTTGTCACTGGCTTCTGGCGTGCCCGATCGTGCGGCAGCGGCGGTGCGCAATGCCAGGGCCGCTGCTCCGGCAGCCGAAGCGGTGAGCAGACTACGGCGGTTGGATGATGGGAAAGCCGGTGTCACAGCAGTCCTCCTTGATAGGCTTCGATTGGAACCGCCGATAAGGAACGCGGCGATTTACAACTCGCCTGGAATCGGGAGGGGCGGGTTCTTATCGCGAAATGTGGTGGCGTTAGCGCCGTCGATGAAGAGCGTCGCGCTTTCGAAGCTGCCGGGAATGGGGATGGTCGATCCGGCGGGGATATCGTCGGTCAGTTCCGAGAAGGTGTAGCTGAGCGTGGACGAAGCGGCATCCCAGGCCGGATCGTCGAGGACTCCGACAAAGACCTGGGCACTTGAGTCTGTTGCGTTCGAGATGGCCAGCGCAGCATTCGGGGGGCTCTCGTCCGCGAAGGGCCATTGCGAGACGAACTCGGCCGTCGACACGAGTCCGGTGAGCCGATCGGGCCGGTCGGAGAAGTAGATCGTCTGAGCAGCCCCGTGCTGGAAGGTAAGGGTATGACCCTGATCGAAGGGTGTGAGCGTGCCGTTCCCGGCGGCCTGGACGAACAGGAGCACGACTTTGTCGCTCGCCTCGGGGGTGCCAGATTGGGCGGCGGCAGTGCGCAATGCCAGCGCGGCGGCGCCGGCAGCGGACGACGCGAGGAGCGTGCGACGGGTGGTCGACGAGGCAGAATGTGTCATGAGAGTCCTCCTTTGTCTGTGAGCTGGGCCTACTGGAGAGCGCTCAGGGGCTGAAACGCTGGCTGGATCTCAATAGGCGTTTGCATCACCTTTCCACGCACGCGTTCCACCCGGTAGGCGCCGGCGTTCTCACGGGCGGAATGGACGCGGAACCGATCGCCATCGACCTCGAAGGCAGCGCAATCGTCGATAGCGATGCCGATCCCGCCGTCACGCGCAATCATCTTCTGGAAGCTCTGGTCCCGCCCCTCCCCGTCGTAATGCGGACAGCCGGTGAAGGGGAGCATTCCCAGGCACTTGACGCGGATATAGTCCCAATCGTCCGGGTGATAGAAGCTCATCGAGTCGCTGTGCCCGTAGTCGAACCAGCAGAGCGCGCCCGCGCTGAGCCCGCAGAGCACCTTGCCGGCTGCATGCGCTTCCAGCAGGAGCTGGTCGACCCCGAGCCGGCGCCAAAGGCGCATCATCTTGAGGGTATTCCCGCCGCCGACATAGATCAGGTCGGCGCCGCGGATGAGCTCGGCGATGCGCTCGTACGGCGGCGGGTTCTTGATCAACCGCAGGACTTCGATGGCGCAGCCGAGCTGGCCGCCGTAGATGTCGGAAACGATCTGGGCGTAGTCCTCCGAGTCGCTGCTGGCCGTGGGAATGAAGAGCGCAATCGGCCATTGCGCGCCGGTGCGTTCGACGATGTATCGGTCGATCGGCAGCGTGTCGCCCAGCTTCATTTCGCCGCCGCCAATGGCTACGATCGGCATCGCGCTAGACCAGCACGAAGGTGAAGAAGCCGACCTTGCCGTCGCCGTCCTCGGCGTCGGCATAGTCCATCACGAGGGAGGGGTCGAAGATCCCATCCACGGCGTTCTCGTCCGGGATGTCCGGGAAGTAGAGCTGGGTGGTGAGCACTTCGGCTCCGGGTTGTTGCGTCTTGACGTGAATATGCCGGGTGCGGCCGGGGTAGATGCCGGGCACGATGGTGGTCAGCTCGTACCGGCCGGTGGCATCGGTGAACTGGTGTCCGCGCAGGGTGTAGCCGACATTGTCGTAGACGCCGGCGTCGTCGCAATGCCAGAAATCGACCAGCGCGCCTTCGACCGGGGTGCAGTTGGTGGTGTAGACGTAGCCGGTGACGACCAGCTTCGTGCCGGGCATCCCCGGCTCCAGGAGCGAGGTGCGCTCGGGAGAGTTGGGCGTGAAATACGGTCCCTCGGTCTGGGCGAGGGTTTCGGCGAAGTCGTCGGCGTCGCCGCAGGCAGGGGTTGGGGCGAGGATGGGTGTTTCCGTATTCTGGGCGAAGGCGATGCCCGCTCCGCGCCCGGATGCTATGGCAAGCGCCAGCGGGGCGGCGATTGCACCGAGATGGCGGCGGGAGAGTTTCTGGTCCATTGGCTGTCCTTTCGATGTGATTTCAAGCGAGATGTCGTCACGGTGGTTTCGGGTTGCTCGTCACAATCGATGATCGACCACTCGATTATCTCGCCACTTGCTGGGAGTTCGCTGGTTAGGGCGGTGTCGCAATGATGCGGCATCCGCCCGATTTGCGATAATTGGAACGTATGATCTAGCCAGTGCGGCATCGTGCCGGTATCGTTGCTGTTTCCCGCGGCCGATGTTCGCAGCGTCTTGTCGTCAAAGGAGAGCCGTCGAAATGTGTGGACGTTATGTACTCGAAGCCCCGGAGGATCTGTCCGAGCGGTTTCAGCTGCGGCAGTTGTCGATCCAGCTCCCGCATACGTGGAACGCCGCGCCGACGAATCGCCTGCCGGTGATCGTGGAGCACCGCGAGGGCGAGCGGGAAGCGGAATTGATGCAGTGGGGGTTGATTCCGCGCTGGGCAAAGAAGGGCGACAAGAAAGGCTTGGCGCCGATCAATGCCCGGGCGGAGACGATCAACGAAAAACCGATGTTCCGCCATCTGGTGAAGCGCAACCGATGCCTGGTGCCGGCCAACGGGTTCTATGAATGGAAGAACCTGGGCGATCACAAACAGCCGTACTACATCACCGTGCCGGACGATCCGCTTTTTGCCTTTGCCGGGTTGTACGAGTCGTATGTCGATGACGACGGTGAGGAAACGAGCACCTACACCATCATCACGACCGAGCCGAACGAGCTGATGGCGACCTTGCACAACCGCATGCCGGTGATCCTGCACAAGCAGGACGAGGAAGAGTGGCTCGATCCCGAGGTGACGGATCCGTTGCAGGTCGAGCGCTTGCTGGTCCCCTACCCCTCCGACGAGATGGAAGCGTATCCGGTGAGCCGCAAGGTCGGGAATACGCGGAACAACAGCCCGGACTTGATCGAACCAATCGAGGAGTAGCGCTCGCTTGCGCCGATATGCTGGGTCATCGCCCTGTGGTTGGCTCCGAGTCCAGGAGGTAGAGAAACTGCGCCGGCGTCACGATCATGGGATATCCAACCGGGGCAACGATGTCCAGCAGATCCCGGTCGCCGGTAACCAGGAACTCCACGCCATCTCCTGCTGCGGCAACCAGAAGATAATCATCTTTGGGATCGCGGCTCGAAACTGGCGCCGTGGCACCCGCACTTGGCGCCAGCGCGACCTGTGCAATCAAAGTGAGCAGGGCCTCCACTTGGGCCGGGTCGATTCGGTCACGAAAGTACGGCTTTTCGCGGACTTTCGAGCGCATCTCGTCCGCGATCCCCGATGGGAAAACGAGAACGAAATCCCCGGCGATGGCCCGGATCACTACTGTGCTCGCAGCCGAGGACCTCTTGGGAAAGATGAGGAAACTGAGAAAAACGTTCGCATCGACGACGACACGCACCGTGAGCTAGTTTCCTGACGTGTGCGCGTCTTTGCGGCGTGCTTCGCGATCCTCGGCGAGGTACCGCTGGATGAGCGCCTCGGCCATTTCTTCCGTGAGATCGCTGTTGCGTTCTGCCTGAATTTCGATAATGCGGTCGAGCTCCTCCAGTCGCCGTTGCCGATCCAGCGTCTCTTGCGCCTTGCAGAGCCGCCGATACTCATCGAACGAAATGATCACCGCCGATGGTGCATGGTGGTTCTCCACGATGACCGCATCGCCATCTTTGGTGGCCATCTTGAGATAGGCGCCAAACCGATTCTTGGCTTCTGTCGCGCTGACAGTTCGTGTGCTCATTGCCCGTGATCCCGGTATCGCAGAAATATTAGCTAATAGTATAGCCAATTTTCGTTTGTGACCCGTACATGTCAGGAACGAGCATTCCGGATTGGTGGTCGGCTAGGGTGTATCCGGCAATGCCGGGATGGGCGCATGGCCGATGGTCCAACCTCCGTCGACGGCGAGGTTCTGGCCGGTGATGTAGCTGGCTTCGTCGGAGGCGAGGAAGAGGACCGCGTTGGCGACTTCGTCCGGGCGGCCGGGGCGGTCGAGCACGGTCATGTCGCGCCAGAATTGCAGGAACTCGGGACGCTCGTTCAGGAGTTTGGTTACTTCCGGACGCCCGGCATCGATGGGGCCGGGGCTGACCGCATTGACGCGGATGCCGCGCTTGCCAAGATCGATCGCCATCGAGCGGGTCAAGCCGAAGAGGGCGCTCTTGGCCGTGACATAGGCGACGTGGTTGCTGGCGCCCATCATCCCTTCCACCGAGGAGATATGCACGATGGCCCCGCCACCCGATTGCTCGATCAGCGGTACGGCGGCGTGCGAGGCGTAGAACGCGCCGTCGAGCGAGACCGACAGCCCTTCCCGCCATTCGCTGGGGTCCATGCTGCCGATATCGTGGTAGCCGCCGAGCAGCGCCGCGCAATTCACCAGAATATGGAGACCGCCGAACCAGTCACGCGCCGCGCCGACCGCGTTGTCGCAATCCCACGAGCTGGAGACATCGCAGCGGATGAAGCGCCCACCGGCTTCATCAGCGGTTTGCTGACCGGCAGGTTCGTTGATATCCGCGATCAGGACATGGGCGCCTTCCTGCGCAAAACGTAGGGCAATGGCGCGGCCGATCCCGGTCGATCCGCCTGTGACGAGCGCGGTTTTGTTTGCGAGACGCATGGTGCGGGGTCCTTGGTTGTCAGTCGTCAGTCGTCAGCAGTTGGCACACGGCAGACATTGCCATGCTTCGGTCCTGACACGATCTTGCCCAT